>JASHOL010000066.1 GCA_030041135.1 Streptosporangiaceae bacterium
GGGCCGGGGTGGATGCCCAGCAGCCGGAACATCCGCGCGGCCTCGCCGGTGAGCTGCCGGGTGGACCAGGAAAACACCGCCCGCATGGTTGAGCCTGGATCGCCGGTATCGAGGGCGTCCAGGCGGCTGGCGGCATCGGCGAGCTCGGTTGCCAGGACGGCCAGCGGGAACCGGGGCTGTGCGGCTGCGCGGGCCGCGGCGACCGCCAGCGCCAGCGGCAGGCATCCGCACAGGCCGGCGAGAAGGCCCACCGCGTCCGGCTCGGCCGCCACCCGGCTAGCGCCGAGGCGGACGGTCAGCAGCTGCACGGCATCGGCATGGCTCAGCACGTCCAGGGTGACCAGCCGCGCCCCGTTCGCGGCGGCCAGCCCGGCCAGCTGGCGGCGGCTGGTCACAATGACCATGCTGCTCGGGCTGGCCGGCAGCAGCGGCCGGACCTGCTGCTCATCGATGGCGTTGTCAAGCACGATCAGCATCCGCTTGCCTGCCATCAGGCTGCGGTACAAGCCAGCCCGCGCCTCCGGGCCGGCCGGGACGCGTTCTGATGGGACGCCGAGGGCGTCCAGGACCCCGCGGATGACCACTTCTGGGGCAGTCGGCGTGCCGGAGTGGTCAAACCCGCGCATGTTCACGTACAGCTGCCCGTCCGGGAACCGGGCGGCGACCTGGTGCGCCCAGTGGATAGCCAGCGCGGTCTTGCCCACCCCGGCCGTCCCGCCGATCGCGGAGATGACCACCGTGCCCGGCGCGCCGCGCCCGGCCCGGTCCAGCATCGAAGTCAGCGCCTGCAGCTCGGCGGCCCGGCCGGTGAAACACGCAAGTGCAGCCGGCAGTTGCCGCGGCACATCCCCGACATGCTCGCCCGGCCCGTCGGCTTTTATCCCGGCCGCCGGCGCCCGGTCAAGGGGACCTAGGTGTGCCGCGGGTCCGTTTCCAGCCGGAGTGGTGTCTCCGGCCATGGGCGGCCGCGCCAGCTGCCGCCGCGGAACGGCGGCGAGGAAGTCCGCCCTGGCCGTCGCCCGCAGGCCCAGCGCGTCAGCCAGCCGGGACAGCGAAGCTCGGTAGGGCCACTGGGTACGGCCCGACTCCATGTTGCGGACCGCGCGGATGCTCAGCGCGGACAGGTTAGCCAGTTCCTGCTGCGACAACCCGGCCGCCTCCCGGCACGCCCGCAGCCGCGCCCCGAACCCAGCGTCATCGACGTCCATGCCCGCCCACCAGCCCCCGAGCAAACCCGTCCGGCTCACCGCTAGCCGACGGAAGGAAACCTGCCATACAGCATGACGGGTTGGGACGTCGGCAACCAGGAGGCCAGGAAGATTATGGAGGGTTAACCGATGCCGAGCACACACGTAGCCACGACATCGCGCTGATTGCGTGGAGGTGCCCGCTGGCCGGCCGACCATGTGGAACGCGCGACCTCGCCCAGGCTGGCTGGATGCGGCATTCTCAAGTGTGCCGGTGAGAATTCGTATCCTTTCCCCGGTTCGCGTCATTACATTTCACATCGTCGCGTGTGTGCTGACGCGCGGTGCCCAGTCATAACGGCTGGGATCACCGGGGGGCGCCGCTTACCCCGCGGGACGTTGATGTTCCGCGGGGTAAGCGGCAAGCCGACAGGCCAACATTCCCGCCGGGACGCCGCGGCTCGGCCGCCCGTAGGATCAAGCCCATGATGCGGCAGTTCCGCCAGGTTGATGTCTTTACTGCGACGCCCTACCTGGGCAATCCGGTCGCGGTCGTGCTCGGCGCCGAAGGCCTGACCGAGCAGCAGATGCAGCAGTTCGCGCACTGGACGAACCTGTCGGAGACGACGTACGTGCTCGCGCCCGAGGACACCGCGGCGGACTACCTGGTACGGATCTTCATGCCGACGGGGGAGCTGCCGTTCGCCGGCCATCCCACGCTCGGTACCTGTCACGCGTGGCTGGAGGCTGGCGGCCAGCCGCGAACTCCCGGCCTGGTCGTGCAGGAGTGCGGGGTCGGGCTGGTCCGGGTGCGGCAGCACGAGGACGGTCTCGCCTTCGCCGCGCCGCCGCTGGTGCGCAGCGGGCCGGTCGAGCCCGAACTGGCCGCGCATGTCGCGGACATACTGCGCATCGGCCCGGAGCAGATCGTGGACTTGCAGTGGGCCGACAACGGCCCTGGCTGGGTGGCGGCCCTGCTTGCCAGCGCGGACGCGGTGCTCGCCGTGCGGCCTGGCGTGACCGACATCGACGTCGGCATCGCCGGGCCGTATCCGCCCGGCTCGCCCGCCGCCTTCGAGGTGCGGGCGTTCTTCCCCAAGGACGGGGCGACGATCGAAGATCCGGTCACCGGCAGCCTCAACGCGTCACTCGCGCAGTGGCTGCTGGCCAGCGGCCGGGCGAGCGCACCGTACCTGGCGAGCCAGGGCACGGTCCTCGGCAGGCGGGGGAGGGTGCGCATCAGCCGCGACGGCGACGGCACAATCTGGGTTGGCGGCAGCAGCGTCACCTGCGTGTCGGGGACCGCGCTGCTCTAGGCACGCACCGGCCGGCCGGGCACAATTCGGACCAATCAGGTAGCAGGCCCGCGGTCGGCCTGGTATGCACGCAGCATGGGAGCGACGCCAGGCATCGGCGGCGGCACGGCCGGACAGTGGTATCGGGTCCGGTCGGTGAGCGCGGCCTGCCTGGGCGGCTCCGCCGACCGCGACTACGCCCTGGTGCTGCCGGCGATCCTCAACGCGGCCGCGCACCGGCGCTCGTTCATCGCGGGCTGGCTATCCCGCGGCGGCGGCGCTCCGCTGGAGCTGATCACCAATGCCGGGCCGCTGCCGGGGGCGGAGACGGCCGCGGGCGTGGCGGAAGGCGGAAGTGCCCGGCCGCGGAATGCCGAGGAACTGCTCTTTCCGTGGGGTTCGCGGGGTGAGGCAATCGACGGCAACATGCTCGCCGACCTCGATCAGCTCGTGTGGGCGCCCTGCCCAGGCCGCCAGGTTCGCGCGGCCGGCCCAGCCGCGGTCGGCCCAGCCGAGGCCGGCCTGGGCTCAGCCGGCCCTAGTTCAGCCGGCACGGTCCCCGCCGCATCATCCGACGGGCCGTCCTGGGCGCCCGCGGGCGGGCTGCCGACGCTATTCGAATCGGCGCTGCAGACGCTGATGGGCAGGCAGTTCGGCTGGCTTATCGTCGCCGACCCGACCGACCTGCTTGATGCCGAGACCGCCGAGCTGCGCAATCAGCTCAACGTGTTGCGCAGGTACGACGAGGAGCAGGCCCGGTTCGACGCCGACCGGGCGCAGCGACGGCTAACCGAACTCGATGCCTACCGTGAGGCCGGCTTGTGGAATGTCCGTGTGCTGGTCGGCGCAGCGAGCGAGGCGGACCTGCGGCTGGTCGCGCCGCTGCTGGCCGGGTCCGTCGATCTGGGCGCTCACCCGTACCGACTGAGATGCGCCGACGGCGCCGCCCTGGAGTTCGCCGACGTGCTCGCGGCTAAGCAGGCCGACCCGGTCGACGGGTCGCAGGTGCCGTTCACGGCGACCGCAGGCGTGCTGGCCGCGCTGACCGGCCTGCCCCGGCATGAGGTACCCGGGGTCCGCGTGATCCACGTGGGCTACTTCGATGTCACCAGCGAGATGGCTACCGGGCCTGCGATCGAACTCGGCCAGATCCTCGACGTGCAGGATCGCGCGGTCGGAGCGCTGAGGGTGCCGCTGACGACACTGAACCGGCACGCGCTGGTGACCGGGGCGACCGGCGCTGGCAAGTCCCAGACCGTCAGGCACATACTCGGCCAGCTCGCACCGGCCGGAGTCGGCTGGCTCGCAATCGAGCCGGTGAAGTCGGAGTATGCGGCCCTAGCGGTCATGCAATCCGGTGCCGCGCCCGTTACCGTCATCAGCCCGGCCGACCCGCAGTCGGTTCCGCTCTCGCTCAGCCCGCTGGCCCCCGAGCCCGGATACCCGGTCCAGGCCCACATCGACATGGTCCGCGCGCTGTTCCTTGCCGCGTTCGACGCCAGAGAGCCGTTCCCGCAGATCATCTCCCAGGCCCTGCAGCGCGCCTACGAAGAGTGCGGCTGGGACCCGCAGACCGGCGGCGGGCGAGCGGGCGCCAACGGGCCGCCTGCGGTGCCGACGCTGGCCAGGCTGCAGGCGGCCGCGCTGGCGGTGATCGGTGACGTCGGCTACGGCCCCGAACTGCAGGCCGATGTCCGCGGCTTCGTGGA
>JASHOL010000067.1 GCA_030041135.1 Streptosporangiaceae bacterium
TGGCGAGCCCGAGTCGGTTGGCGAGCCAGTGGCCGCGGAGGAGGCCGCGGCTCACGCCGCCGACAAATAAGCCGGCCGCACCCATGGCGAAGTCGGCAGCGGGCATCGGGGTCTTCACCGAATCGGGTAAGACGAGGGTCTTCGCCTCGGCGCTCCACTGGCCCGGCTGGGCGCGGCGGGCTAAGACCGAAGAACTGGCACTGGGGGCCCTGGTCGACTACCTGCCGCGTTACGCGCCGGTTGTCCGGCTGGCCGGGCTGGAGCCTCCCCAGGGCGAACTGGTCATCGTCGAGAGGCATCAGGGCTTGGCGAAAAATGCCGATTTCGGCGCGCTCGGCGAGATCGCTCAGAGCGAGACCGCACCGCTGACGGCCGGCGAGGGCGCCAGGCTCGCCCGCCTGCTCGAGGCCGCGTGGTCGGCCTTCGATGAAGTCGCCGCCACGGCTCCGGCCCAGTTGCGTAAGGGGCCGCGGGGTGGCGGACGGGACACCGACCAGATCGTGGCGCACGTCCGCGACGCGGAACTCATGTACGCGCGCAAGCTGGGCCTGGCGCGTGACAAGGCTCAGCCCGGGCCAGATGGGTGGCCCGCGCTCCGGGCATGGATCGGCGCCGCTCTCCGTGACCCGGAGACTCTGGTCACGCCGCCGAACGGCTGGCCGCCCCGGTATGGCGCCCGGCGCATCGCGTGGCACGTCCTTGACCACCTGTGGGAGATCGAGGACAAGAGCGAGCCCGCCTGAGCCAGGGCCGCCGGGGACGGGGATGCGGGCTGATTTCTGCTAGCCTGAACGCATGCAGCGCGCGTATGTGACGACGACGCCGGAGTCCGTCCCGGCGCGCTGACAGCTGTCTTTCACCGAAGCCCCGGGGCGAGTGCCCTGGGGCTTCGGCGTTCCCGCGGTCACTCGCTCCCGTACTGAACGAGGAGAACCGCCATGCGGGACCATCGCAGGCTCGGCCGCGAGCTCGGGCTGTTCGACACTGACGCGCTGATGGGCGCCGGCCTGCCGTTCTGGCTGCCAGACGGCGCAGCGATCAGGCACGCACTCGAGGAATACGTCCGCGAGCTGGAACGTCAGGCCGGCTACCAGCACGTCTACTCACCCGTACTCGGCAAACGCGAACTGTACGAGGCATCCGGCCACTGGTCGCACTTCCGGGACGGCATGTACCCGCCGATGAGCATGGGCGCGGAACAGGTCGTGCTGCGGCCAAGCATATGTCCGCACCATGCCCTGATCTTCCGGTCCCGCGCGCACAGCTACCGTGAGTTGCCGCTGCGCATGGCCGAGCTCGGCGCGCAGTTCAGGTCCGAGCTCTCCGGCGTCCTGGGCGGCCTGACCAGGGTCAGGGCCATGCAGCTGAACGACGCTCATATCTTCTGCACCGTCGACCAGGTGGCAGCCGAGGTCACCGCGGCGCTGGCCATGATCCGGGAGGCGCACCGGGCCATGGGCATCGAGCCGGCTCGGTACCGGCTGTCGCTGCCCGGCGGGTCGGGCAAGTACGTCGGCGGTCCGGAGATGTGGGACCGGGGGGCCGAGATCCTGGCCGCGGCGCTGGCCGGCGCCGGCCTCGACTATGACGCCGAAGAGGGTGAGGCCGCGTTCTATGGCCCCAAGATCGACGTGCAGATAGCGGATTGCGGGGAACGAGAGGTGTCCATAGGAACTGTCCAGGTGGACTTTTACCAGCCCGAGCGATTCGAACTGAGTTATATCGGCGCCGATGGCGCGAAGCACCGGCCGGTCATGGTCCACCGAAGCGTCATTGGCAGCCTGGAGCGTGTGGTCGCCCATTTGATCGAGCGGCACGCTGGCGCGTTTCCGCCGTGGCTAGCCCCAGTCCAGCTCGTGGTGCTGCCCATCACCGACGCCGAGCTGCCGCAGGCCGACGCGCTCTCCCGCCGGGCCATCGCCTGCGGCCTGCGGGCCGGGGTGGCCGGCCCGGACCAAGGCACCCTTGGTGCCCGCATCAGGGCCAATCGCCTCGTGCCTTACCAGGCCGTGCTTGGTGCCGCCGAAGTGTCGGAAGGAGTGGCGGCCCTGCGCCTTCGTGATGGCACCCGGTTCGCCGGCCTTCGCGAAGGCGACCTCATCGACCGCGTCGGCCGGCAGGTGGCCGCGCGCGCTGCGCAGCCATGAACCGCCTCAGGAGCCGGGGCACGCCGCCTTCAGCTCGGCGATCATGGTTTGCGCCGACGTCTTCACGCCGCCAAGCGCGGAACCGAGCGCCGAGACGGACGCGCTGGACGGATGGATAGCTGCTGCCCTGGCTGCCGAGCCGACGCGGTCGACGGCCTGGTCGAGCGAACTGGCCTGCGCGCTGTAGTCGGCTGCAGTCCTGAGCGCCTCCACGCTTGTTTTGATGCTGATAAGAACGGCGGCAATTTCGCCGGACGCCCCCGCGCTCGGCTTGACGTGCACCAGGTTCGCCAGCGCGGTGCGCAGCGAGGTGATCGTGCCGCAGGGTAGCGGCGGGCCGGATGTCGCGGCGCTGGCCGAGGGCGTGGCCGACGGGTTGGCGCCGGCACCGCCCGTAGCCGAGCCGCAGCCGGCCATCAGCACACCCGCGGAAGCAAGGACCGCAACGGCAGACCATGCGCATTTGCCCGTGTGCTGCCGCGAACTACCCATAACCGCCAACTGCCCTGTCGTCAGCCGGTAAACGTTACCGACAGTGACAGTATGACCGCCATTGTCTTCCCGTCGCTGCCCTTACTTGCGCGCCATCCCCGGCCCTTGTTGCACCGTGGCCGTTCCTGCCCGATGGTCGCGCGGAAGCCCGACGGATTTCTTGCCACTAGGTGACCGACAAGTCCGGCAAATCGACTCGCGCTCAAGTGGCTGTGGGAGTTTACTGTCGTGCCAGCGACAGTCAGCTCGCACAGCCACCGGCGCGGCGGCGATTTGTCCGATTCAGCTCCCCGCCGGGAGCCTGTCCCGCGAGAGGTCTTCGCAGACGACTTCGTAGGGGTGGATGCCCGTTGATGCGGACCACTGCCGCCAGCCGCCCTCGCACCGCTACTAGCTGGCGCAGGCCAGGATCAGGCTGTGCCCAGACGTTCCTTCGGGGATGTAGCGGTGCCAGACCGGTTCGAGCCGGGCGGCGGTGAGCCACCGCAGGTAGCTAGAGGTGTCGGCGTGATCCCAGAACATCCGCGCCCCGAGGTAGTCGTCGGTTCCAGTCCAGCGATCGGCGCCAGTGATCGCGAGCAGGTATCCGCCAGGCCGCAGCCAGGACCGGATACGAGGGAACAGCGCCTGCTGATCGCCCAGCGGCACGTGGATCAGCGCATAGAACGACACGACGGCATGGACGCTGGCGGACTGCAGATGCAACGCGGTCGTGTCGGCTTGCACCAGGCGGGCGGCTGGCACTAGCCGCCGGGCCCGGCTCAGCTGAACGGCGGAGAAGTCCACCCCGATGACGCGCAGGCCGCGGTCGGCTAGCTCGCGGGTGGCGGGCACGCCGGCGCCGCAGCCCAGGTCGAGCACGACGGCTCTGCGGGGAAGGAGGGAGGCCAGTTCGTCCACCCATCCGGCGTAGCGGCCGACATCCTCCGCTGAGGACCTCGCGGGCTGCCCGTCGTCGCCACGGTAGGCGAGCGAGATGGCATCGTAACCACGCCGGACCAGGTCACGCTGGTCCGCCGGCGTTCCCTGGCCGTCGGCCTCCATAGCCCGCGATCCTGTCAGACATGTTCCCGGCCGTCTCCCGAATTCCGCCGAGCGCGAGGACCGGTCGCACTGCGGTGCGCAGTCGACGGAGCCTGGCGTGCTCGTGGTCATCACGGACGTCCACTACATGTGTAGAGTTAGCGGTGTGAGGATGACCGGGCCGCTGGAGCGCGTGCTTGGTGCGTTCCTGGCCGACCCCGCAGCGCCTCGGTACGGCTACGACCTGATGAACGCGGCCCGGCTGCCGAGCGGCACTCTCTACCC
>JASHOL010000068.1 GCA_030041135.1 Streptosporangiaceae bacterium
ACGACGCGGGCCTAAGGTTGCGCTTCGGAGAAATCCGCTCGTCCGGACCGGCCAGGCAGGGCAGCGCCTGACTGCGTCCACGGCTACCCCGTTGACACCTCGTTCCCGTAAAGGATACTTTCCATCTGACGGATGTAAAGGAACCTTGTCAGATGCGCAACGACATCAGGGCTCTGCGCTCAGGCAGGGGGCTGTCACAGCAGGCGCTCGGCGCGGCCCTCGGAGTTTCGCGGCAAACCATCAACGCGATCGAGCAAGGCCGCTACGATCCGTCGCTGCCGCTCGCCATCCGGATGGCCCGCTACTTCGGGCACGCGGTTGAGGAGATCTTCCATGTCGAGTCTGAGGGGACGTGAGGCGCGCGGCTCGCGCGTCAGGTAGCAGCGTGGGCCCTGGCGCACACCGGACTGGCGGGCACGTGATGGGAGATCAATGGGCGGAATCGCCCACGGCGGTAGCGGGAAGCACGTTCTCCCCGCCCTCGAAGCTGGCCCAGGTCGGCCTGCAGGGCGGCGTACCGCTCAGGCACGTACCCGATCAACGTCGCAGTGGTTCAGCCTGAGCGGCATCGGGGCCAAGGGCAGGGCGGTGGCCGGTTTCCTCGTGGCCGTGTTCGTCTACGGCTGGGACGGTTCGGTGTACGTCAACGAGGAAGTCAGGCAGCGCCGGGTCAACCCTGGCCGGGCCGCCATCATCGCGGTTGCCTTGCTCGCTGTCCTGTACACGCTGGCGCAGGTCGGACTGCAGGGCGGCGTGTCGCCGGCCAAGCTCGCCGCGGCGTCCAAGAACGGAACGGCGCTCATCGCCGTGGCTCAGGCTCTCGGCGGCGGCGGGTGGGCTAAGGTGATGGCGCTGTCGATCGCCCTGTCGGTCATCGCGACGACCGGCACGGGGATCGTGCTCAGCGCCCGGATCGCTTACGGGATGGCCAGCTATCGCGCGCCGACCTCGCCGCTCGCCAAAGTGTCGGGACGCTTCAATACGCCCGCCATCGCGAGCATCGTGGTGGGAGTCCTGCTGATCGCGATCACCTGGATACACCTGCTCGCCACCCCGTGCAGAACGCCTTCTACAACGTGATCGACATCACCGGCCTGATGTTCGCGATCTTCTACATCCTCACCGCGCTCGCGACGGTGGTGTACTGCCGCCGGCGAGTCTTCGGCGGAATGATGGATTTCATCACGCTCGGCCTGCTGCCGCTCGGCGCAGCCGTGTTCCACAGCTGGATGTTCGAGGACACGGTTCGGTCGGTGCCGTGGGCGCAGCGCTGGTCGCTCATCGGCGTCATCGGGCTCGGTTCATCCTGATGTTCGGGGCGCGCATCATTTCCCGGTGGTCGTTCTTCCAACTCCCGCAGCAGATTGACACGGCCGCTCGGTAGCCGGACGGCCGCTCCGGACCTGTCCGCGTAAGCGCCGCGGCTGACGTGTGTTACCGGTACGACCGAGCCACGTCGCACAGGTGGTCGTGCACGCCGCGCATAACCTCCGTCCGGCCCGGCAGCCAGTCCTTGCGCACCTTGGCCACCGATGTGTAGTTCGTGTCCACCACGTTGGCCAGCGGCGCCTCGACGGCCTGGCTGAGAAACTGATATGAATCCAGCGCCGACATGCCGGTCAGCTTAGTTACCCACTGCACGAGGTCGGCCTGCGCGATGCGGAAGGCGTCCTCTAGCGGACGCACTGACCCGGTCGACATGATGTGCGTATCGGACTCTAGCCGCGGCCAAGGGGTGGCAGCCCCCTTGAGCAGCTCGACCGCCAGCACGGTCTCCATCGCGCACTCGACAGCCACGCCGCAGGTCTCGCCCTCGCCCTGGCGGGCGTGCCCGTCGCCGATCGACAACAGCCCGCCTGGGACATTAACTCCGAGGTAGCAGGTCACGCCGACGCGCATCTCCGGGGTGTCCATGTTGCCGCCGAACGCGTCAGGCACCAGGGCCGAGCGAACCTCCAGGTTGGCCGGGGCCACACCAACGGTGCCGTGCATCGGGTTCATCGGCAGGTCCGCAGTGGCCTCGCTGTCCCGCGCGGAGAACCGGCAGAGCTGGGCACTGCGGTCCAGTTCCCAGATCCAGACGACCTCAGGCAGCGGATCCTGCAGCGTGGCGGTCAGGTGAGTGGACGTTAGTGCGCCGAACAGCGGCACCGTGGTCGACGCGGCCCAGTCGCGCGACGGCTCGATCGACACGAAGTGCACCGCGATCGTGTCTCCCGGCTCAGCTCCCTCGACATGGAACGGCCCCGTCTGCGGGTTCAGGAACGGGAATTCGCAGACCTGCGAGACCAGGTCGTCCTTCCCTCTCACCCGCCCGGCGAAGCAGTCCTCGGTCCACAGCTCAAGGATCGTGCCCGGCTGGATCCTGGTCACCGGCGGAACCCCGCCGAAGGTCCAGGCGTACTGTCCGGCCTCCGGCCGGAACCGCACCACCCGCGGATCACTCATGGATGCCTCCTTCGTGCCGCGTCGAACCGGGACGACCTTCACTGTGCCGCGCCCGGCTGCCGTGAACAAGGCCTACTGGAGCACGGCGGCAGGAGGCCGTGCCTCGCAGCAGATGAAGAGCGGCCGGTCCGCTAGCAGTGGGAGGAGGACGCTGGCGCCACGTCCAGCGCCGGGTTCTGGTCGAAGAACCCGGCCGGTTTGAGCATGAAGCCGACTCGCTCTACCGGCATGACCGGCCAGTCCTCCGGCCGGGCGATGTGAAGATTGCCCAGGGTGTACCACAGAACGATGTCGGTGTCCTCTATCGGGCGGTCGGCTTTCGTCCAGGCGGGCAGCCCCGCACCGCCGGGATGCTGGTTCGGGTAGTCGCCCGCGGGGAACCGCTCGGCGGCGTGGAACGGAGTGACCCATAGGTTCTTGGTTGCGAACGTGGCCCGCCGGGTCACCGAGGAAGTCGGGTGGCTGAAGGCGAGCACGCTGGGACCGGGAACGAGCTTGTAGGCGGGTTCATGCCCGAGCTGAGTTCGCTTGCCGGGGTTGGCCACTAGCCAGTACCGCCCCCGCGAGGGGTCGACCACGCGCTGGGCTTCCGACTCTCTGCGCAACGGCCGCCTCACCGGCTGGAACGCATTACCTAGTGGGTTGCCGGGACCCATAGCGACCGCCTCGGCGTCTACCTCGTAAACCGTGTTGCGCAGCCCGTCCACGGCCATATCCAGGCGGACGCTGAAGAAATGCTGGTGATGGGAGGCGAGGGTCTGCGGGGCCACCACGGTACCGAAATCGCTGGCCTCGCCGGGCGGCAAGGCGCAGGTCATGACGATACCGGTCAGCTTGACCTCGAACTCGATCATGCCGTCCTGGTAGAAGTACCAGTAGAAGGCGTACTCGTAGTTATCCGCGGTAATGATAAACGATATGACCAGGCGCCGGCTGCGGCGGACCTCGGTGGACCCCGAGGTGGCGTCGAAATGCTTCCAGAGCAAACCTGCGTCTTCCTCATGCAGGCAGATGGCCTGCGGGATCTTGTACGGCGCGCCGCTCCCATCGGCCAGATCAACATCGAGATAGCGGACCTCGCCGAGGCAGTCACAGCCGAGTTCCAGCGAGTTTGTCAGGATTCCAATGCCGACCTCGCCGATGTCGAAGGCGTTGCGCCAGGCATAGAAGGGCCGCGGATCGGCATAGGGGATGAACAGTTCTGCCACGGAGGCACGCCACATTACTGGCCTGACCTCACCGTGGTCCTCGTATCCGACGGTGTGCAAGACCAGGCCCTCGCGGGCGGTGAAGCCGAGACGGAGTCGCCAGCGCTGCCAGCAGATCTCCCAGCCGCGGACATCGAAGCTCGGGCCCTCGGGCTGGATGATCTCCAGCGGTCGCAGATCATCGCGCAGCGGTCCGACACGATCGGAGACGTAGGCACCGGCCTCTGGCGGCAACGGTACCGTGCCCAGGTCCTCGACCCGCAGGACCGCCATGTCGTCGAGATCCACGATGGCATGAAGGCCGTGGATAGGCTTGGCGTACGGATTGTCGTCGGCCTGGTCGCGGTAGAACAGCAACGTCCATGCCAGCCGACGGCCGGCCTCTTCGGGGCCCGAGAAGGCGCCGATCCCCCATGGTTCCACGCGCACCCGGCCGGGATCGGCGATGCCGCGCCGCTCTAGCCCGGCCAGAATCCGCGCGTCTGCCATCGTCACTACAGCGCAATCGCCAATTTCTCCCGGCGTCAACGGCGCCTGCGCACCGGGAATGGTCCGCCAGGACAAGACTGAACAGGCCGTGAGGGATACCACCGCCTCAAAGGTCGCGCGCTGCCGCGGGTCACGCAGGACGACGTCTGCCTCGCGCGACACCTCGGCGATCGGGTCCCTTCCCTCAGACGCGGGGAACGCCACCTGGTCCTTGGGCGGCTCATGCAAAGTAACCGAGACGAACCGCGCATCCGTAGGCACCGGCCGCTGCTGCCGCAGAATCTGCACCGCACGCGCGATCTCACCGGCGTCCAGGGGATCGAGCGCGTGGCGGGCCGGAAGTTTACCGGCCATTCCGTCGCTACCGCTGTCCTTCGTTGCGTGGTGCGATACCACGGGCGGCTCCCCTCAACGCCTCGGCGCCTGCGAAATAAATCTATCCTTTGTGCACCGAAGACGTTGCCTTTAACTCCCGTCTCAGCCATGCTATGGCCTGAAATGCGAGCAGTCAGGAATGTCGGAGTCGTCGCCCGGCCCGTGCCAGGGACAGCCGGTCATCCATCGCCGGTCGCGGAACGGTGCCGCTGCTCGTCCACGGGCGCTCGGTGGCGGCGCCCAGGAAGCCAGATGCGGCGCCTTCCGCTGCCCGCGACTAGTCAGCGCGGACGGGTCGGTACGAATAAGGAGAATAAATGACGGATCGACCACTTACTACCGTCGAGACCCCTCTGATTCCGACCCGCCTCGAGCCGAACGCCATCAACGTGGCACAGGACACGGTCATCGGTATGGCCTCCTCGGCACCTGCGGCCACGCTGGCCATAAGCCTGGCCGCATTGGTCGCAGCCACGGCCTATGCGACCTTGCCAATTCTGCTCGTGACCGCGATTCCCATGCTGATCATCGCTTATTCATATCACCGGCTCAACTTGTGGCAGGCGAATTGCGGCGCCTCGTTCGAGTGGGTCGGGCGCGCCATCAACCCATATCTCGGCTTCATCACCGGCTGGCTGATGATCATGGCTTACGTCATCGGCGGGGTTGGCGGCGCAGAGATTGCCGGCCCGTCGGTTACCGCGATCTTCAACAGCTCTGGCAGTACCTGGACATACCTCGGCATCGCTACCGGGATCACACTCGTGATGCTGACAATCGCCGTCATAGGCATCCGCATCACCGCGCGGACCCAGGTCAGCATGGCAGCGGTCGAGTACGTCATACTGGTCGGCATAGCGATCTGGGGGCTGGTGGCAGTCCTGCAACACCATGCTGGCACCTTCCCCATCACCAGACAGTGGTTCAGCTTGTCCGGGATCGGCGGCAAAGGCAGCCTTGCATCGGGGCTGCTCATCTCGGTGTTCATTTACAGCGGCTGGGAAGGCACCCTCTACGTCAACGAAGAAGTGAAGCACAGGCGAGTCAATCCTGGTAGGGCCGCCATCTACGCGGTTCTTCTGCTCACCCTCATCTACGGCGTGGTCTATCTCGGCCTGTCGGGAGTGGTGGCGCCATCGAAACTGCAGGCCAACTCGGCGACCGGGCTCGTCTACGTCACCCAGGCGCTGGGCGGCAGCACCTGGGCTAAGGTGATGGCGCTTTCCCTGGCGCTGTCAGTGATTGCGCTCATGGGTACCACCATCTTGCTGACCGCGCGAATCGTGTACGGCATGGCGTCACACCGTGTCCTGCCGCCGTTCCTGAGCAACGTGAACCGCCGCTTTTCCACTCCGGTGGCGGCCAGCGTCCTGGTCGGCGCGGTCGTGATCGCCCTGGTCTGGGTATATTTGCTAACTTCATCGGTCCAGAGCGCATTCGACGCAGTTGTGGACGTGTCAGGCTTGTTGTTCGCCGCGTTCTACGTACTAACCCCGCTAGCCACGGTCACCTATTACCGACGCCGCGTCATGTCCAACGCCTGGGACGCAGTGATCCTCGGTATCCTTCCCCTTGCCGCGGCAGGGTTCCTAGTCTGGATCATCTACAAGTCGATCGAGACCGAGCCGGCCTCACAGAACTGGGCGCTCCTCGGCATCGTCGCCGTTGGCCTTGTGTTGATGCTCGTGGCCCGATTGTTCCTACGCTCTTCCTTCTTCCAGATCCCCAGGGAGAGCGCTCCAAGAAGTGCAGACCAAGCGGCCGACAGCGACACACGGTGAGACAGGAGGACACTGGCGGACGACGCTGGAAAGTTCCGGCTAGCGGTAGTTTTCGCTGGTGGTGACGGATGTTGGGTTCGAACCAACGTGGCTGCGCGAACAGCGTTGTGGCAGCCGCGGGTTCCGTGGCACGACCGGCGCCGATGCAGCGGGCGCCGGGTCGCGGTGCTGTGCCCAAGAGTCTGGGAACTGCGGCGCTGATGCCCGGCGACGTCTCGCCGAAGTGGCTTCCAGCCCGAGCGGAATATTCATCGCTGTCGCCGAGAAGAGCAGCTAAAACGGTACCCAGGGTGAGGGAATAATGATGCACTTCGTCGCCGGCCGTGGTGAGTTGCCGTTCCCTGGCTTTTACTGTCCGGTAATGGCCGCCAGGCCATCCCGAGCGGACTTTAGCAGTGGATCCGACGCCGGCAGCGCCTCCTCTGCCCGCTGGAGGACGTCCCGGTACACCTTGGTCGCGTCAGTCAGCCGTCCGACGTCGTAGTACGTGCCCGCGAGGCTGATTCCGGCGGCCACCGTGTCGCGGTGGCTGGGCCCGAGCGAGCGTTCGGTGCCCGCGAGTACTTGCTCGTAGATCTGAACGGCGGCCGCCATCCGGCCTGCCTGGTGATAGGCGGCGGCGAGCGCAGACTGCGCGCGGATCGTGTCGAG
>JASHOL010000069.1 GCA_030041135.1 Streptosporangiaceae bacterium
GCCGGGCGGCCCAGGCGTCGCCGCCGCGGGTTGCGCGCACGCGAACCGGCACCCCGTCGGCCAGCAGGTAGTGGGGGGACGCGCTGGTGATGGCGGTCGTGACCACGTCGCCCGGCCGAGGCGCTGCCTGCGGCGGCGCGAAGTGGACGAGCCGGTTATCCCTGGCCCGGCCCGACATCCGGTGCGTGGCAGCGTCCTTGCGGCCCTCCCCCACGGCCACCAGGACTTCCACCTCGGTTCCGACGAGCTTGCTGTTCTCCGCCAATGCAACGTCGGCGACCAGGGCGGCCAGCCGCTCGTACCGCTTGGCCACTACTTCCTGCGGTACCTGGTCTGGCATCGCCGCGGCCGGCGTGCCCGGCCTGATCGAGTACTGGAAGGTGAAAGCGCCGGCGAACCGGGCCTCGCGAACCAGGTCCAGCGTGTCGCCAAAATCCTGCTCGGTCTCGCCCGGGAAGCCGACGATAATGTCGGTCGTGATCGCCGCCTCGGGCATCGCCGCGCGCACGCGATCGAGAATCGCCAGGTACTTGTCCCTTCGATAGGCTCGGCGCATTGCCCGCAGCACCCGGTCCGAGCCCGACTGCAGCGGCATGTGGAGTTGCGGCATCACGTTCGGCGTCAGCGCCATCGCCTCGATTACGTCGTCGGTGAAGTCGCGAGGATGCGGCGAGGTGAACCGGACCCGCTCCAGCCCGTCAATGTCCCCGCAGGCCCGCAGCAGCTTCCCGAAGGCCAGCCGGTCCCCGAACCCGGCTCCGTAGGAGTTCACGTTCTGCCCGAGCAGGGTCACCTCGACTACGCCGTCGGCAGCCAGCGCCCGGATCTCGGCGAGGACGTCACCGGGCCGCCGGTCCTCCTCGCGGCCGCGCAGGCTTGGCACGATGCAAAATGTGCAGGTGTTGTTGCAGCCGACCGAGATCGCGACCCACGCGCTGTAAGCCGACTCCCGGCTGGCCGGCAGGACCGAGGGAAACCGCTCGAGCGACTCCAGGATCTCGACCTGGGCCTGCTGCTGCACCCTCGCCCGCTCCAGCAGGGTCGGCAGCGAACCGATGTTATGGGTCCCGAAGACGACGTCCACCCAGGGCGCGCGCTCGGTGATTACCGCCCGGTCCTTCTGGGCCAGGCAGCCGCCCACCGCGATCTGCATGCCGGGGCGCGAGTTTTTCACCGGGAGGAGATGGCCCAGGTTCCCGTACAGCCGGTTGTCGGCATTTTCCCTGACTGCGCACGTGTTGAAGACGACCACGTCAGGCTGGGCACCATAGTCCGCGCGGCGGTAGCCGGCCGCCTCGAGCAGGCCGGCCAGCCGTTCTGAATCGTGCATGTTCATCTGGCATCCGTAGGTGCGGATCTCGAAGCTTCGCTGCTCGGGCGGGCCGGCCATGCCCTCCAGGGTAGACGCCCAGTCGTCCAGTACAGGCCAGCAACCGCCCTGGCCGGCCAGGCTGGAATCAACAAGTGTCCTTATCCCCGCTAAGCAGCCCCGCCCGGTAGGGCACGATATGCATATGACAGAAAGCGGGACGAACGACACAGTCGAGCGGGTGCCAGAACAGACAGAGCCTCAATTCTCGGTTCCCGCTGTCCCGTTCGGCGAGTGGCCATCGCCGATCACCGCCGCCGAGATCGCGACGGGCCAGGCCACGCCCTCGTTCCCGATCGTCCGGGGCAGCGACGTCTGGTGGCAGCAGGGCCTGCCCAGCGAGGGCGGCCGGACCACGGTCATGCATAGCTCCGGCGGGAAGCAGACGACGGTGCTGCCTGCGCCGTGGAGCGCAAGGAGCCGGGTCCACGAGTACGGCGGGCAGTCCTATCTGGCGATCCCGAGGTCCATGCTGCCGGGCCGGGCCAAGAACGCCCGAGGTCACGAGATCCTCTTCGCCAACTTCAGCGACCAGCGGCTGTACCTGGCCGGACCAGGCACGGCCGACGGAAGCGAGCAGCCGCGGCCCATCACTCCTGATCCCGCCGCGAGCCTGGACGGCAAGCTGGGCGCGGCCGCGCTCAGGTATGCCGAATTCGCCCTGGCCCCCGGCCGGGCCGAGGTCTGGTGCGTGCAGGAGCGCCATGAGGACGGCAAGGTCAGCCGGGCGATCGTGGCGGTACCGCTGGACGGCTCCGCGGCCTCCAGCCCTGACGCGATCCGCATCCTGGTCACGGGGGCTGACTTCTTCGCTTACCCGACACCCTCGCCGGACGGCAAGTGGCTGGCCTGGATCTGCTGGAATCACCCGCACATGCCCTGGGACGGCACCGAGTTGCGGGTGGCGCCGGTCGAGGACGGCGTGCCCGGCAAGGGCCGGCTGCTGCAGGGCAGCCTGCGCGAGTCGGTGCTCGCGCCGGTGTGGCGGGATAACGAGAGCCTGTACATCGCGACCGACTGGCCGGGCTGGTGGAACATCTACCAGATCGGGCTCCTCGGCGAGCCGCCGCTCGCGCTGTATCCCGCCGACGAGGAGTTCGCCGGGCCGCTCTGGCAACTGGGTGCCCGGCCATTTGCCCTGCTGGGCGATGGCCGTCTGGCCGTCCTGCACGGAGCAGGCTCCAGCCGGCTGGGAATACTCGATCCAGAGTCGTTCGAGCTCAGTGACGTAGCCACCTCGTTCCCGTCATTTTCAACAGCGTTGTCGGCCGACGGCATGTCGATCGCGGCCGTCGCGACGGGACCAGCGACGCGGCCTTGCGTGGTTCGCATCGATGCCGCCAGCGGCAAGACGGAGCGCCTCGGGTCCAAGACGCAGGAGCTGCCCGACGAGGCGTACCTCCCGGTCCCCCTGTCGGTCGATTTCGAAGGTCCCTACGGCCAGGTCGTGCACGCGCAGCTCTATCCGCCGACGAGCCCTGACGCTCGCGGGCCGGACGGTACCAGGCCGCCGTACGTCGTCTGGGTGCATGGCGGGCCGACCTCGCACGTGACTGCAGCACTCGACCTGGCCAAGGCCTACTTCACCAGCCGCGGCATCGGCATCATCGACGTCAACTACGGCGGCTCGTCCGGCTATGGCCGCCAGTACCGGGAGCGCCTGCGCAGGCAGTGGGGAGTCGTCGATGTCCAGGATGCGATCGCGGCGGCCAGGTGGGTCGCGGAGTCGGCGGGCGCGGATCCGGCGCGGCTGGCGATCCGGGGCGGTTCGGCCGGCGGCTGGACCACGCTCGCCGCGGTGACCACCGGGACCGCGCGGGCCGGGGCCGTGTTCAGCGCGGCGGCGTCGTACTACGGCGTGTCGGACCTGCGGGGATTTGCCGCCCAGACGCACGATTTCGAGTGCCACTACCTTGACGGCCTGATCGGGCCGCTGCCCGGGTTCGAGGAGACGTACGCCGAGCGTGCGCCGGTTGGCCACGTGAACGCCCTCACCTGCCCGATCCTGCTGCTGCAGGGACTGGACGACCCGGTCGTGCCGCCCGCCCAGTCCGAGAGCATCGCGGCCGACCTGAAAGGTTACGGCACCAGTCACGCCTACATCGCGTTCGAGGGCGAGTCCCATGGCTTCCGGCGAGCCGAGTCCATCGCGGCCGCGCTCGAGGCGGAATTGTCGTTCTACGGGCAGATCCTCGGCTTCGACCCGCCGGACGTGCCGAAGGTTGCCATCACGGCACCGACCGGCAAGCACGCCCGCGCCTCGCGCTAGCCGGCCGGGCGGGAGCGCGCGGCCGCTCCGGTCGGCTTCTTGGAGTCAAGCAGCAAGGCCCGGCCGCCCCGGCGGGCCGGGCCTTGTGCAGTTGCCGATCGCGCCGACGTGCGCGCGGTCAGATCTGGAAGGTCCAGGACCTAGGGTGCGTGGCGACGAGCTTGCCGTGCTCAAGCTTGTAAACGGTGGGGCGCTTGCGCGGGAAGACGGCTGTCAGCCGGGTGTACTGCCGGTCGCCAGCATGCGCCTTGACCGCGGCGCTGCCCCGGAGCGTGACCCTGGCCGGCATCTGCTCAACGTGACCGTCGGCGCAGTCGGGCACGCACAGGTTTTCCCAGAAGGTGCCGTACCCGGTGGCACCATGGCTCGTCCAGCTGGTCCAGTGCAGATGGCTCAGCCCGAGGCCGTCGTCCGCGCAGGCCAGGTCTATGGTTCCCGGCTTAACCTCGGGCTTGTCGTTACAGCTGAGCACCACGAACTTCGTGCCGTGCGCCGCGGCGGGCACGACGGCAGCGTTCGCCGGCGAGGTGACGCCGACGCCGAGGCCGAGGCCGAGGCCGCCAGCAAGACCGCCAGCAAGACCGCCAGCAAGCAACGAGATGGCGGTTGTCAGGGTGCCGATTGTGGTACGTCCGGGCCTCATGATGACCTCGCAAAGTTAGTGACAGGCTCGACGCCACTAGAGACGCCATTCTCGCGAGCCCGGTTGGTAACAAGCAGGTAACGGGGTCACGGTTGCTGGCTGAGTTGTTTGTCATGGCCGGGGCTCCGGTTCAGTGGCGGACGGGCTGGTCGGTGTGCTGAACTCGCGGTAGCAGGACGAGGGAGACCAGGAGCGCCAGCAGCGCGAACACGGCACCGGCGGCGAACCCGTCATGGAAGACGGTGGTCCGGGCCGCTTCGATGAGATTCGGGTCGCCGTGGGCAAGCCGAGTCAGCTGGCTGACGTGGCGGAAGGCCCAGCTCGCCGAGACCGCCACCCCGAGCGCGCCACCGAGTTCCTGGCTGGTGTTGATCAAGCCCGCGGCCAGGCCCGCGCGATGCTGGGGAATCCCGGCCTGGGCAGCGATCTGCAACGGAACGAACGACAAGCCCATGCCGAGGCCGATAGCCAGAAAGACCGGCAGAACCCGCGTCAGGTAGGGCGCGTCTGACGGCATCCGGGCGAGCTGGAGCAGTCCCGCGGTCACCAGGGCAAGGCCGACGGCTAGGACCGCCTTTCCCGGCAGTCTCGTCGCGAGCCCGGAGGCCAGGCTGGCGCCGACGGCAACTACGACGGCAAGCGGGACGTAGGCCAGGCCCGTCTTCAACGGCGAATAGTGCAGCACCTGCTGCATGAACAAGCTGGCGAAGAAGAACACGGTGACGACGGTGCCGAGCAGGAACAAGGTAGCCAGGTTTGCGTAGCGCAGGGTACGGGTGGCGAAGATGCCGAATGGCACCAGTGGTGCAGCATCCCGAGACTCGACGACAACGAATGCAACGAGCAGTGCGGCCGCGATCCCGAGCCCGGTGAGAACCGGCGCCGCCATCCACCCGTGCTCGATCGCGTCATCAAGCTCGAAGATCAGCGCAAGCAGGCCACCGGTGAGCAGGACGGCGCCGGCGAAGTCAAAGCGCTGCTGCGGGCCTCGGCTCTCGGGCAGCGCTCTGGTGGCCGTCGCCACTGTGACCGCGGCGATCGGTACGTTGATGAAGAAGATCCACCGCCAGCCGGGTCCGTCGGAGAGCACACCACCGAGGATTACTCCTGCGACCGAGGCCAGCCCGGTCAGTGCGCCCCAGACACCGAGTGCGCGCGCCCGCTCCTTCCCCCCGACGAAGGTCGTAGTCAGGGTGGACAAGGCCGCCGGTGCGACGAGCGCAGAGCCCAGGCCCTGCACGGCGCGGGCGGCGAACAGCATCGCCTGGCCGTGAGACAACCCGGCGGTCAATGACGCCAGCCCGAACACCGCCAGCCCGATCTGCAGTAGCCGCCGTCGGCCGAAGGCGTCGGCCAGCCGGGAACCGAGCAGCAGACAACCGCCAAGCATGGTGCCGTAGAGCGTTACCACGTAGGGGAGGTTCGCATCACTGATGCCGAGCGAACGCCCGATCGAGGGCAGTGCCACGTTCACGATGCTTACGTCGAGGAACACCATGAACTGCGCGATCGACAGGAAGGCCAAGACGAGCCCGGGGCGACGGACGCCGGGCGCGATGCCCGGCACCGGCGTGGGAGTCTGAGTGCGGGTTGATTCAGAGGTCATGCATGCGAGGCTAGTATCACGCATATACTAGGTACCTAGATGAAACTAAAGGGGTAACGCGTGGTGCTTCCAGCAACCGTTACGAGACCGCCGCGGGCGGCGGGCACCGCCACGGATGAGGGCTGCCCGATAGCGCCAGTGATCGACATTGTCTTCAGCCGGTGGACCACGCCGATCCTGTGGCAGCTGCATGCTCACGGACGGCAGCGCTTCAACGACCTCAAGGAACTCGCCGGCGGCATCACGGCGAAGGTCCTCACTCAGCGACTAAGGCAACTCGAACGCGACGGGCTGGTAGCGCGCTTCTACTTTGGCGAAGTCCCGCCTCGGGTCGAATACGAGATAACGCCGTTGGGAGAAAGCTTGGCGCCTGTCTTCGCATCGCTCGTGACGTGGTCAAGCGCCTACCTCGACCAGGTCCGGGTCGCACGCACGGCATATGACAAGGCCGGAAAGCCGTTGCCCTGATCAACCCGCCTTCCAGCGCAGAAGACAGCTACGCCTGCTTCACGCGGCGTGGCCGACGTCGATCAGGCTCATCCTCGACAGTGGGCCAGCGGCGTGGAGCCGAGGCCGTCAGGACCGCAGGTAGGCCAGCACCGCGAGCACGCGACGGTGATTGGCGTCAGAGGCGGGCAGGCCCAGCTTGGTGAAGATGTTGCTGATGTGCTTCTCCACGGCCCGCTCGGAGATGACCAGCAGGCCGGCTATGCCGCTGTTCGACCGCCCCTCGGCCATCAGGCCGAGCACCTCGTGCTCGCGCGCGGTCAGGCTGGCCAGCGCCCCGGCGTGCCGGCTGGCCCCGAGCAGGTCGGTGACGACTTCCGGATCGAGCACGGTCCCACCGGCGGCGACCCGTCCGAGGGCGTCGACGAACTCGCCGACGTTCGCGACCCTGTCCTTCAGCAGGTACCCGACCCCCGCGGCCCCGCCGCCGGAGCGCATCCCGAGCAGGTCGGCAGCGTAGCGGGTCTCGATGTACTGGGAGAACACGAGTATCCCCAGGCCAGGGTGGTCACGCCGGATCGCGATGGCCGCGCGCAGTCCCTCGTCAGTGTGGCCAGGCGGCATCCGCACGTCGACGACGGCGACGTCGGGCCGGTGCTCGTCGACGGCCGCCCGCAGGGCGTCCGCGTTCCCGACCGCAGCGGCGACCTCATGCCCGTGATCAGTCAGGATCTCGACCAGGCCGGCCCTGACCACCGCGGAATCCTCGGCAATCACGATGCGCATGCCAGCCAGGCCGCCTTTCACGCATGAGATGGCAGCTCCACCGTCACGACGGTCGGGCCGCCGCGCGGGCTGCTGATGTCCATCCGGCCGTCCACGGTCCTGACGCGGTCGGCGAGCCCGCGCAGGCCGCCGCCGGCGTCCACGCTGGCCCCGCCCTGGCCGTCGTCGGTCACCCGGACCCGCAACAGGCCGGGAACGTGCACGGCCTCGAGGGTAGCGTGCCGGGCACCGCTGTGCTTGGCCACGTTGGCCAGCAGTTCAGCTGCGCAGAAGTACGCGATGGTCTCGATCGCCGCCGACGGCCGCTCGCCGATGTCGGCGATCAGCTCGACCGGAACGGCGCTGCGGGCGGCCAGCGTTGCCAGCGCGTCGGCAAGGCCGTTGTCGAGCACCGGCGGGTGAATGCCCCGCGCGAGCACCCGCAGCTCGGTAATCGCCTCGATCGCGCCGCGATGCGCCGCGTCGACGAGCTCCACCGCGCGATCGAGGTCGGCGGCGGTCATGCCGCCCTGCACGCCGACGCCAAGCCTCTCCTTGGCCAGGCCCAGCTTCATCGCCAGCCCGACGAGCTGCGCCTGGGCGCCGTCATGCAGATCGCGCTCGATGCTGCGGAGCCGGGCCGCGGAGTCGTCCACCGCCCGTGCCCTGGACTCCTGCAGCGCGCGGACTCGCTCGGCCATCGTGGACGGCCCGAGGAGGTTGCGCATCAGCGACATGTCGGCGGCGACGGTGGCGTTCGTCAGCCACGGCGCCGCCAGCAGGGCCACGGCGCCAAGCAGCGCCAGCGCGGACGCCAGCGCCGCATGCATGGTTGAGTTCGGGTGGCTCCCGTGCCACCACAGCGGCGAGGTCAGGGCCAACGGCCCGCCGACCCAGGTGAGTCCGACGGCGGCGAGGCCGAGCAGGCTGACCGGCAGCTTGAGCACCACGTAGGCGCGAGCCCGCCAGGCGGGCTTGTCGCGGATGGCGGCTTCCAGCCAGCCGCTGTGGGTCTTCAGCTCGCTGATCGTGATGCGTTCGATGGTCGCCAGTTCGGCGATGCGCGACGCCGGCACACCGGTGACCTCAAGGCGGTGGCGTTCCAGCTTGACCTTGCCGCCCTCGGCCGAGGCGAGGGCTGCCAGCCGGGCGGCGTCGGTGGTCTTCACATGCACGTGCGAAGTGGGCCGCATCGGAGGCGGCGGCGGAATCCGCTCGCCCAGGACCTGGTCGGCCAGCCACCGGTTACAGCTCCCCAGTCCGCGGGCGATAGGCGTGCTGACGAAAAGCAGCATCGGGTGCCAGGAGGTGATCGCGAGAACGAGGAACCCGGCGATCGCCGCAGGGACGTTGAGGATCGCGTACTCCTGGTTGAGCCAGGCGCGCCGGGTAAACGGCGCCCGCAGCAGACCGCGGATGCCGAGCCCCGCTGGCCGGGTCGCCGGTACCGTCATAAGGCGATTGTCCTCCCTGAGGACGGAGATGCCGCCCCGAGCAGGGCCGACAGGTCCGACAAGGTCAGCGCGGCGGTCACGGCTGCCGCGGTCGCGCGGTTCGGTGCGGCCGCCGCGGTCGCGCGGTTCGGTGCGGCTGCGCCGTTCGGTGCGGGCTGCGAACGGAGCGGTTGCGGTCTTCGTCATGCCTCGATGCTCACAGCCCCAGGGCCGCTCCGTCGAGGGTGGCGCCACCCGAATCGCTAGTACGGCCAGCCGAATCGGTGGTACGGCTAGCACGGTGCCAAGCGCTGAGACTACTGGCAAACCCCGTGACTACCTGGCGAACTCGGTGGCCCGCGACTCGCGGATCACCGTAACCCGGATCTGGCCGGGGTAGGTCAGCTCGTCCTCGACCTGCTTGGCCACGTCCCGCGCGATGACCTGCGCCTGGATGTCGTCGACGTCACCCGGCTTGACCATGACCCGGACCTCGCGACCGGCCTGCATGGCGAACACCTTTTCGACACCGTCCTGGGCCAGGGCGATCTGCTCCAGCCGCTCGAGCCGCTTCACGTAGGCCTCAAGCGACTCGCGCCTGGCTCCCGGTCGGCTGCCACTGATGGCGTCGGCGGCCTGCGTCAGCACTGCCTCGACCGTGCGCACCTCGACCTCGTTGTGATGCGCCTCGATGGCGTGCACCACGTCTTCCGGCTCGCCGTACTTGCGCGCGATCTCGGCACCGATCAGGGCGTGACTGCCCTGCACCTCGTGGGTCAGCGCCTTGCCGATGTCGTGCAGCAGCGTGCAGCGCCTCATCAGCGCCGGATCAAGCCCAAGTTCGCTGCCCATCATGCCGGCGATGTGCGCGGACTCGATCAGGTGCTTCAGCACGTTCTGGCCGTAGGAGGTCCGGTACCGCAGCCGCCCGAGCAGGTTGGTGAGCTCGGGGTGCATGTCGGTAATGCCGACGTCGATCAGCGCGTCCTCGCCGGCCCGGACGCACAGGGCCTGAATCTCGGTCTGACTGCGCTCGTATGCCTCCTCGATCCGCTGCGGATGGATCCGCCCGTCGAGCACAAGCCGCTCAAGCGTCAGCCGGCCAACCTCCCGGCGGACCGGATCGAAACACGACAGCAGCACCGCCTCGGGCGTGTCGTCGATGATCAGATTCACGCCGGTCACGGACTCGAACGCCCGGATGTTGCGGCCCTCGCGGCCGATGATGCGACCCTTCATCTCATCGCCAGGCAGGTGCAGCACCGAGACCACTGACTCGCTGGTCTGCTCGCTTGCGACTCGCTGGATCGCGAGCGTGACTATCTTGCGGGCCCGCTTGTTGCCCTCCCGCTGCGCCTCACTCTCGATGTCGCGGACGAGGACGGCAGCCTCTCGCTTGGCCTGGTTCTCGAGCACGGCGACGAGCTCGGCCTTCGCCTGGTCAGCCGTCAGCCCGGCGACCCGCTCGAGTTCCGCCTGCCGCCGCGCGCTGAGTTCCTCGAGGTCGGCCCGCTGCCGATCGAGCGCGTCCCGCCTAGCATCCAGATCGCTCGCGCGCTGCTCGGCCTTACGTGCCGATTCCTCGATGCGCTGCTCCCGTTCGGCCAGGCGATCCTCGCGCCGTTCCATCTCGCCGAACAGCCGCGTCGACTCGTCCTTGGCTACCCTGGCCTCGTCCCTGGCGATCCGGGCGTCGGCCTCGGCCTGCACCCGGGTCTCGGCCGCAGCGGCCTCGGCCTTGCTGACGATCGAGGCCGCCTCCCGGTCCGCGTCGGCACGCACCTCCGCCGCGTAGCTGGTTGCTTCCGCCTCTAGTCGCGCGCGATCGGCCTCCGTGAGCTTGCGATCAATATCGGAACGAGGGGTGGCCACCGCCAGCGGCGCCCCCCGGCGGAGCACTGTCACCAGTACCGCAAGGGCGCCTACCGCGGCGAGGCACCCAATTATTGCCAGTGCCAGCCCTACTCCGCCGTTCACGATGCGCCCCTCTCCGCCGCGGGCCAACGCGGCTAATGGGCAGGCACGAATGCCTGCGGCGAGGGGTACTGCCCGGACAAGGACTCATCCGCCCGGCGGATGCCAGTCGGCCTGCTTCTGGTGTAGCCAACCAACGCGACATGCCGCACGCCTATGTCGCTCTGCCTGCTCTCCAGTCTCACGGAACGCGCCGGTGCGATAGCACTGCATCCGACTGCGCTACTTCTGCGTCTGCACTCCTTCCGCCCGCCTGCTGCGGTACAGTTTCGGTCGCCTCCGTTGGCCACCGTCTCAGGTCGGCATCGTCCGCCGTCCTGCTGTTTGGCGCAGTTCAGCGGCCTGGTGTGGCTGGCCGCCGTCCTTTCGCTCGTATTTTGAACGTCCTTATACGCCGGATCGCCTTGCGCGGAGCAAAAAACCTCGCTGCCGTGAGGCTAAGCGCAGATAACGTTTTGAGCAAGCAACCCTAATGATCTTGGTG
>JASHOL010000070.1 GCA_030041135.1 Streptosporangiaceae bacterium
TCGGCCGCCGACGGCGTGGTGGCGGGTGGAGCGGGGTCAGGCCGCTTCCGCGGCGGGCCAAGGACGGCCAGCTACCGCCGCTGGTCTGGCGCAGCTCCCGCCGCTGGGCGGTTCGTCCAATTCAGCCAGATGAAGCGCCGTTGCACAGCCGACATCTTCACGCCCGTGCCCTCAGCACCCGCCGGGCAGGGCCCTACCCAGCGATAACGTCACCGTCCGCGGGCCGTGACAGGCGGCCAAAAAAAAGGTACTATGGAGTAAGTTACTGGTGAGTAGCATAACTCGGTCTGCGCCGTACGGCGGGCTGACTCGCGGTATGGAGGGGCGCGATGGGGCACTTCAAGAGCAACCTGCGGGACATCGAGTTCAACCTATTCGAGCTGCTGAGGCGGCAGGATCTGCTGGGGTCCGGGCCCTATGCCGACGTTGACGAGGACACCGCCCGCGGCATCCTGGACGAGGTGAACCGGCTGGCGGAAGGGCCGGTCGCCGATTCGTTCGCTGACGCCGACCGCAATCCTCCGGTCTTCGACCCGGCTACGCACTCGGTCACGATGCCCGACTCGTTCAAGCGTTCCTACCAGGCCTTCATAGACGCCGAGTGGTTCCGCCTCGAGCTGCCGCCCGAGCTTGGCGGCACGACCGTGCCGAGGACCCTCGGGTGGTCGGTCGCCGAGCTCATCCTCGGCGCGAACCCGGCGGTCTGGATGTACTCGACCGTCGGTTCGTTCTCGCATGCGTTGTGGCGGATGGGCACGCCCCGCCAGCAGGAGATCGCCGCGCTCGCGGTGGACCGGCACTGGAGCTACACGATGGTGCTGACCGAGCCGGATGCGGGCTCGGACGTGGGCGCTGGCCGGACCAAGGCGGTCCAGCAGCCAGACGGCACCTGGCACATTGAGGGCGTCAAGCGATTCATCACCAGCGGCGAGCACGACCTGGCCGAGAACATCCTGCACGTGGTGCTGGCCAGGCCCGAGGGGGCGGGGCCGGGCACGAAGGGACTGTCGATGTTCCTTGTGCCGAAGTTCCTCATCAACGACGACGGCACACTCGGCGAGCGCAACGGCGCGTACGTCACCAACGTCGAGCACAAGATGGGCCTCAAGGCTTCGACTACGTGTGAGCTCACGCTCGGGGCCGACCGGCCCGCGGTCGGCACGCTGATCGGCGACGTCCACGACGGCATCCGCCAGATGTTCGTGATCATCGAATTCGCGCGGATGATGGTCGGCACGAAAGCCATCGCGGCGCTGTCGACCGGCTACCTGAACGCTCTCGACTATGCCAAGACGCGGGTGCAGGGCTCGGACCTGACCCGGATGCTTGACAAGGCGGCGCCAAGGGTGACGATCATGAAGCACCCTGACGTGCGGCGCAGCCTGATGTTGCAGAAGGCCTACGCCGAGGGCATGCGGGCGCTGGTCATGTACACCGCGAGCCAGCAGGACGCGCTGCAGGTGGCATGGGCGGCGGGCGGCACCGACGAGACGGCGGCCGCGCTCAACGACCTGCTGCTACCCGTCGTCAAGGGAGTCGGATCCGAGCGCGGGTACGAGCAGCTGGCGCAGTCGCTGCAGACCCTGGGCGGATCTGGGTACCTGCAGGATTACCCGATCGAGCAGTACATCAGGGATGCCAAGATCGACAGCCTCTACGAGGGGACGACCGCGATCCAGGGCATGGACCTGTTCTTCCGCAAGATCGTCAGGAACCAGGGCGCCGCGCTGAACCACTTGCTCGGCCAGATCAGGGGGTTCGCCGCGGCCGACGCGGGCAACGGGCGCCTGAAGAAGGAGCGCGCCGCGGTGGCCAGGGCGGCCGACGACATCGAGGCGACGGTCGCCGCGATGAACGGCTATCTCGGCGCCAGCCTGGAGCAGCCCACCGAGGTCTACCGGGTCGGCCTGAATACGACCAGGCTGCTGCTCGCGCTCGGCGACCTGATCATCGGCTGGCTGCTCGGCCGCCAGGCCGAGATCGCGGTGGCGAGACTGGACGAGGGTGGCCTGTCCGCCGGCGACCAGGCCTTCTACGAGGGCAAGATCGCCGCTGCGGGATTCTTTGCCGCCACCGTATTGCCGCGACTCGCGGCCGAGCGAGAGATTGCCGAGTCGGTCTCGCTGGATCTGATGGAGCTGCCAGAAGAGGCCTTCTGAGGCCCGCGCGACCCCCGGCGTTGCTAGCCCTCTGGCTCCCCCGTCGCCTGCCGGCTCGGCACGGGTAGCACCGCGCTGGCGATCAGACGGGCAACATGGCGGGCCGGCAGCGTCGTCGAGTCGATAACCAGGTCGGCGTCGGCTTCGAGCCAGGGCGTGGCGGCCTCGAAGGCGCCTATGTGATCAAGCCGCCACTGGCGTGCGCCGGGGTCCTCCTGGTCCGTTCTTATGCGCTCGGCCAGCACCGCCGGGTCCGCATGCAGCAGCACGTGGAACACCCCGAGCGACCGCGCGTCAAGGCCGGCCCGCAGCTCCTGCCAGTACTCCTCGACAAGCACCGTCTGCACGGCGATCAGGTCCTGCCCGGTCAGGTCGATGACCTCCTGCATGACCGCGGGCACCAGCGTGCGCCACGGCCGCAGCTGCTGGAAATCGGTGAACTCCTGGTCGGCCAGGTTGGCCCGCAGCATGTAGCCCACCCACTCGGGGTCGAACTGGCGAACACCAGGCAGGATGCTCGCCAATGCGGCCGCCGTAGCGGACTT
>JASHOL010000071.1 GCA_030041135.1 Streptosporangiaceae bacterium
TCCCCCCTCACCAGCTCCCAGGCCACCGTCCCCGTCCAGCTCTACCCCACCCCCATCCTCATCACCGCCGCCACCGCCATCGCCCTGGCCCTGGCCGGCATCACCACCGAGCAACTACTCGCCCACCACCACAACACCGCCACCGCGCTCAGAACCGAGGAGGCCACCTAGCCATGTCCATCGACGACATCCTCGCCCGGCAAGCTACCTGACGGTAACGCCAGAGACTGGCTTTCTGATGGCTCAGGAGGAACCGGGATGGCGGCAGCCACGCCCTGGCGCGCCGCCCCCGTGCCACCCGATCCGGGCATGACGATCCGGCGGCTGCCCGGACTCAGCTGGATAACAATCACGCCGGGCTATCGGATATATACGATAATAGGTATTCTATCGGACAAGCTGGCCGATTAACCGGCGCATAATACAAAAAGCAGCTCCGTAAGGCCCGTGCAGCGCCGACCGCAGGAACCGGCGCGCGGCGTGGTATGAGCTGCCTAAGCGGTTACGGGGCGCTGCACAGCCACCCATGGGAGGTTCGGAGCCGAATGCGCCGGATGCCAGCGGCCTTGCGGGTGCTCAGACTGCACCGGCTCGCATTCGGGATCACCGCGCTGACTGTCGTCGTCACGGCCGGGGCCACCGTGGCCTCCGCGGCCTTCGCAGCGGAGGCGGCCAGCGTGGCCAACCGGGAGGCGCTCACGGCAAACCCCGGCAGCACGATCATGGTCACGTCGACGCAGTTCGTTTCCGGCGCCCAGGCAGACGCGCTGACTCGCTCGGTCGCCGACAGCGCGCCTGGCCTGCCCATGACGTTCACGAACGCCGTCAGAAGCGACCTGCTTAATCTCGGTAACGAGCGCGGGTCGCAGGCCCAGACATCGCTGCTGGCGCTACAGGGGTTCCGCCAACACGCTCAGCTAGCCAGCGGCGCCTGGCCGGGCGCATCGGCATCCGGCATCGTCCCTGCCTGCCTGCCCGTGGCGACCGCGCACCAGCTCGCGGTTGTCGCCGGCGACGTGCTGACAACTCGCGACGCGAGCTCTGGCGCCATCGTCCGCATCCGGGTGAGCTGCACGTACACCGAACGACAGCCCGGCAGCGACTACTGGCAGATCGACCCGCTCGGCACCGGGACCATCAGCCGGGTATCTGGCTTCGCCACCTACAGCCCGATGGTCACCAGCTGGCCAGCGACCGGATGGCCAGCGGCGCCTTCTGGTGAGTCCTGGCTGGCGACGCCGGACTTCGCCGCGATGACCGCCGGCAATCTCGCGGGCCTGAGCCAGTCAGTGGGGGCGGCGTTGGGCGGGCTGACTAACTCCGCCAGCTCGGATCTGCAGGTCTCTACCGACCTTCCCGCGCTCTTGAGCGGTCAGGCGGTTGCCCTGGAAGTGGCCAGGTCGCAGCTGCTGATCGGGCTGCTCATCCTGCTCGTGATCGCGGGCGCCACGCTGACAGTCGTCGTGGAGCTGCTCGCCAGCCAGCGAGCTGGCGAGCCAGCACTGCTGCAGGCACGGGGCGCTACCCGCCGTCAGCTAGCTCGGCGCGGCGCCACAGAAGCGGCCCTGGTGGCAATACCGGCGGCGGTGGTCGGCCCGCTCTTGGGCACCTCGATCGTGCCGCTGGTCAGCAGGCTGCACCTGGCCGGCACAGGCGCACTGCGGCTGCCAGCCGGCTCCCCCATCACGGCCTGGCTGGCCGGGATCGCCGTCGCCGCGGGATGCGCGCTCATCATCGCGCTGCCGTGGCTGCGCCGGCCAGAGTCTCCGATCAAGCAGCGGGCCGCCAGGGGGCGGCCACGGTCCGTCCGCGCCGCCCTGTCGGCCGGCGCGGACGTCGCCCTGGTCCTTCTGGCCATCGTGGCGGGCTGGCAGCTCGCGCACTATGCGGCGCCGGTCAGCACCGGCGTATCCGGAGCGATTGGCGTCGACCCGGTTCTGGTGGCCGCGCCGGTGCTGGCGCTGGCAGCCGGAACCCTGATCATGCTCAGGCTGCTCCCGCTGCTGATTCGGCTGACCGACACGCTGGCCGCCCGAGGCCGCGGTATCACCGTCCCGGCGGCAGCCTGGATGGTCGGGCGGCGCGCGCTGCGACAGGCCGGGCCCGCTCTGCTCGCGGTGCTGGCCGTGGCCACCTGCGTCATATCCCTTGCGGAGGTCTCGAGCTGGCAGCGGTCGATCCGCGATCAGGCGGCCTTCGCGGTCGGCGCCGATGCCAGGATCGTCCTGCCGTCGGCGGCGCCGCTGTCCATCGGCCAGGTCGGCGACATCACGAGCGCGCGCGGAGTCCTGACCGCGACGCCGGTCATCAGGACCACGGCCTCGCTGGTGAACGGTGACGGCGTGACGGTCCTTGGCATGGACGGCGCGCAGGCGCGGCAGACAGTAGCGCTGCGCAAGGACCTGGCGATCTACCCGGCCGGTGACCCGTTCGGGCCGATCAGCGGATCATCCGGGCTGGCCGGCGAGCAGCTGCCGGGCAGGCCCACCGTCCTGCAGGTGCTCGCACGGCTGACCGGCCCTGCCATCTCGGGCGCGGAGCTGACGGTCGAGCTGACCGACGCGGCGGGCATCGGCTACGACCTGACGGCTGGCGCGCTGCCCGCGAACGGCAGCCTGCAGAGGCTAGATGTGAGCCTGTCCCCCGGCAACGCCGACTACCCGCTCTCGCTCACTGGCTTCAGCCTGAGCTACACGATGCCGGTTGCCGGCCCCAGCCGGCCAGCGGCGCTGGACCTGGAGTCTGTGTCGGCCGACGGACCTGGCCAGGCCTTCGTGCCACTACGGTCGATCTGGCCGAGCGGACACCCGCCCGCCACGAATGTCAATGCTCCAGGGCTGACCGGACAGTCCGACAGCACGCCGCGGGTCAGCCAGCTCCAGCTCGCCGGCCAGGGAGCGGTGATGCGGTTCCGCACTGGCTTCGGCGAGTCACCAGCGAGCCTGACCGCGGCCACTAACGAGTTCGGGGTCGGGCCAGCGTACGGCACGATCACCGTAGCCGCGCGAACCGCGACCGTCCTGCCCGCCATCGCAACCAGGACGATGCTGGCCGACAGCGGGGCCAGCCTGGGCAGCACCATTCAGCTGACGATCGAAGGGATGCCGATCTACGTGCGGCTGGCCGGCGAGGTGGCTCACTTCCCGACCGCGGACGGGCCCGCCGGAGGCCTCATCGTCAGCCAGGCCGCGCTGCAGGGCATCCTCGAGGAGGCCGGAGGCCTGCCCGTGCCGGTGACCGAGTGGTGGGTGCGGGACTCGGGTCGGCTCAGCCTTGGGCCGCTGCCGCCGAGCAGCACCGTCGTCACCCAGTCAGGGGTGCTGAGTTCCCTGCGGGACGAGCCGCTGAGCGTCGCGCCGCTGCTCGCGCTGCTCGGTGCCGCGGCGATCGCCCTGCTGCTCACCGGCCTCGGGTTCCTGGTCAGCGTCACCGCCACGCGCGAGCGAGGCCGCGACCTGGCCGTGCTTGACGCCCTCGGCGCAACCCCGGGCCAGCTGACGAGGCTGCTCTGCCTGGAGCAGGCCATGCTCTCGGTCCCGGCCGCAGCCGGCGGCCTGGCACTGGGGCTGCTCCTGGCCCGGCTCATCGTTCCCGCAGTCACGCTCACGTCCGGGGCGAGCCAGCCGATACCGTCGGTGCTGGTCGAGGTCCCGATGGTGCCGGTTTTGCTCATCACGGCGGCCGTCGCCATCACGCCGGTCGCGGCGGCCGGCATCTCGATCCTGCGCGGGACAGCGACGGTTGCCCGGTTGCGGGCGGAGGAGGAGACGTGAGCCGGGGCAGGTTGCGCCGGGCTGCGGGCGGGGTGGCCGGGGTGTGGATTGGGCTGGGCCTGGCCGGGGTGGCCGGGCTGACGTCGTTTGTGGCGATGGCGGGGCCGCGCGAGATTACCGCGGCCGACAACAAGGCGATCGACCAGACGGTGGCCGGCCTGGCGCCGGCTCAGACCACGCTCGAGGTCAGCACCAGCACCCTGTCTGGCGGTCAGTCGAGCTGGATGACGCCCGGCCAGCAGGGCGCCTTCGGCGCGGCGGTGCAGAATCTGTTCAAGCCGCCGATCAGGGTGACGCCGGGCGCCGGCCGGGCGTTCGAGCAGGGGCCGCAGGCGCTCCAGCTCACCGGCGGCGCGCCGGGCGCGTATATCGCCAACTGCCCAGGCTCGTCGGGCTATGCGAAGGTCGTGCTGGCCGCGGATTCCGGCTTGCAGGCCGACGCGCGGCTGGTGGACGGGTCGTGGCCGGGGCCGGCCAGGGCGGGCGTTCCCGGTGGCACGGCGGCTGACCGGGCCGGGCTGACCGAGCCGGTCGCGGTGCCGGTGCAGGTCGGCCAGCAGTTCGGCGCAGAACTCGGTTCGGTCATGACGCTGGTGACCGCGGCCGGGCAGAAGGTCGACCTGGTGGTGTCCGGCATCATCGCGCCGGATGCCGGCGCCCTGTTCTGGTCGACCGGCACGGCGACCCCGACCGCATACAACGTAAACGTTTCACCTCACTGCCGTCTGTGGGCCGGCCAGGTCGTGGTGGGCTCGGCCGGGCTGACCGGGATGGCGGAGATCTTGTCCGGCCACGGGGTGCAGGAGTCGTGGTACTGGCCGGTGAGCGTGTCGCGCCTGACCGCGGGCGGGGTGGGCCCGCTGAGTTCGGCTGTGTCGGATGTGGCCAACGACTCCCTGATTCCCGAGGAAACGGGAGCCGGGCTGGACTTTTACTCGTTCCCGACGTTGAGTTCGCAGTTGCCGGGGGTGCTGGGCGGGATTGAGGCGCAGCTGGCCACGGTTGAGAGCCTGGATGACCTGGTGATCGGGGGGTTGTTCGCGGCCGGGTTGCTGCTGATGGTGTTGTGCGCGGCGCTGGTGGCTGACCGGTACGGGCCGGAGTTCGCGCTGGTGCGGGC
>JASHOL010000072.1 GCA_030041135.1 Streptosporangiaceae bacterium
GGCGCTCGGCGCGCTGCCGATCGGTCGGGTCGAAGCGGCAGCGGCGCGGGCGCGGCCGACCGGCATGAGCGAGCTGGACCGCGTGCTCGGCGGAGGCCTCGTCCGCGGAGCTGTCGTGCTGCTGGCCGGCGAGCCAGGGGTCGGCAAGTCGACCCTGCTGCTTGAGGCCGGGGCACTGGCCGCCGAGCACGGCCGTGTGCTGTATGTGACCGGCGAGGAGTCAGCCGCCCAGGTGCGGCTGCGCGCGGATCGGATCGGCGCGGTCACCGACGGCCTTTACCTGGCCGCCGAGACGGACTTCGCCGCGCTGCTCGGGCACGTCGAGGCGGTCGAACCCGATCTGCTGATCGTGGATTCGGTGCAGACGATCAGCGCGGGCGGCATCGATGGCGTGCCGGGTGGCGTGACCCAGGTCAGGGAGGTCACTGCGGCCTTGACTGCACTGGCCAAGCAGCGGAGCCTCACCACCGTCCTGGTCGGCCACGTCACCAAGGACGGCTCCGTGGCCGGACCGCGGACGCTGGAGCACCTTGTCGACGTCGTGCTGCAGTTCGAGGGCGATGCCCGAGGCCAGTTGCGGATGGTCAGGGCGCTGAAGAACCGTTTCGGCCCCACCGACGAGATCGGCTGCTTCGAACTTGGCGAGTTCGGACTGGTCGGACTGCCGGACCCGAGCGGCCTCTTCCTTTCGCAGCGCCATGACCCGGTCCCCGGCACGTGCGTCACGGTGACCCTGGAGGGGCGCAGGCCACTCGTGGCCGAGGTGCAGACATTGGTCTGCGAGACCGGTGCCGATCCTAGGCGGGTCACCTCAGGACTGGACTTCGCGAGAGTCGGCATGATCACCGCCGTGCTGCAGCAGCGAGCGGACCTGAAGATCGGCAAGTGTGACATTTTCGCGGCGACGGTCGGCGGCGTACGGCTCAGCGAGCCCTCGGTGGACCTGGCGCTCGCGCTGGCGGTCGCCAGTTCGCTCGCGAACATCAGCATTCCCGCCGAAGTCGTCGCGATCGGCGAGGTCGGGCTGGCCGGCGAGATCCGGCGTGTGGCCGGGGTGCAGCGCAGACTGGCCGAGGCCGCGCGAATGGGCTTCCGCCGGGCGATCGTGCCGGCCGGATCAGGGCTGCTGCAAGGCGGCGGCCAGGAATGCCTTGAACCGGGCGCGCAGCTGAAGATCCAAGAGGCCGCCGACGTCCGGTCGGCGATCACCGCAGCGCTCGGCGAGTGACCCCGTCACCGCCACCAGCCGTAGACTGCCAGCACAAGCAACGTCCGGTAGGCAGGTGCTTGCGGTGGGCAACAGGCGGGACGAGCGGCGCCGGGCCGCGCTCGCAGTAGTGGCGCCGGGGACCGCGATCAGGGACGGGCTGGAGCGCATTGTGCGCGGCCACACCGGCGCGCTCATCGTGCTGGGCTATGACGACGTCGTGCGGGACATCTGCTCGGGCGGCTTCGAGCTCGGTGCGGAGTTTTCCGCGACCCGGCTGCGCGAGCTGGCCAAAATGGACGGCGCGATAGTTCTTGACCGGGTCGGCGCGACGATCGTCCGGGCCGGAGTGCAACTGGTGCCCGATCCCGATCTGCCTACGCAGGAGTCGGGTACCAGGCACCGCACGGCCGAGCGGGTGGCCCGCCAGGCCGGCTTCCCGGTCATCACCGTCAGCAAGTCCATGAGCGTCATCGCGGTGTATGACGACCAGGGCGAGCGACACGTGCTCGAGGACTCGGCGACTCTGCTCGCCCGTGCCCACCAGGCCCTCGCGACCCTGGAGCGCTACAAGCGCCGACTCGATGAGGCAACGGGCGCGCTGTCGGGCCTGGAGATCGAGGACCGGGTCACGCTGCGCGACGTGGCCTCGGTCGCGCAGCGGCTGGAGATGACCAGCCGCATGGCCGATGAGATCGCCGGATACCTGGTCGAACTCGGCACCGATGGCGGGCTGCTCACCCTGCAGCTGAACGAGCTGACCGCCGGAAGCGGGCAAGATCGGGAGTACCTGGTGCGTGACTACGCGCCGCCGGGGCCGTTGGACTCGCGGACGCAGCTGTCGGACCGGCTGGCCTGCCTGACTGCGGACAACCTGCTGGACACCGCGGCCGTCGCGGCCGCCGTGCGGCCAGGACTCGCCGATGACCTCGATCAGCCGGTCAGCCCGCGCGGGTACCGGCTGCTCGGCCGGATACCCAGGCTGGATGCCGGCGCGGCCGAGCGGCTCATAGCCCACTTCGGCATGCTGCAGAAGCTGCTGTCCGCGACTGCGGCGGACCTGCGCCATGTGGCGGGAATCGACGCGGCCCAGGCCACCAGGATCCGCGAGGGCCTGTCCCGGCTGGCCGAGGCGGCCCTGCTAGACCGCTACCCGTAAGCACCTGAGGGCCTGGTCAGGCCCTCAGCCAATGCGGAAGGCCAGTGCGTTGCTACGGAGCGAGCCGTCTGCGGCCACAGCCGTGTAGCTGCCCCGCACGGCCCGCGCACCCGAAGCGGGGCAGCCCCGCGCCGACCGCTGGCCGTCCCAGACGATTGAGACCACGGTCGGTACGCCCCGACGGAGCTCGGTCACGAGCAATCCGTCGCCCTTGGCGCACCTAGAGGAGTTCCAGACGGTCAGTGCCCCGACCGAGATCCGCAGCGTTACGTGCGCCGGCCCGATGTCGAACGTGCAAGCCTGAGCGGCAGTCGAGACGACGTCCACCTCGAACTCCGGCGTCTGCCTGATCGAGTAGCTGTGGTGGCTGGAGAAGAGGCTGAGCACGACAGCTCCGGCCGGGCAGGGCAGCAAGCCGGCCCTGCCGCCCGCCTTATGGCTGTGGCGCTGCGGGCTCGGGCTGGCGGCTGCGGCGGTGTGTCTGGGGCTGGCCGCCGGCGATGCCGTGCGCTTCGCATGGCCGCCGCTCGCGTTCCTGGCAGCGGCGTGGGCAGCCGGCGTGGTGCCCCCGATGGAGCCGGAGAAGCCCCAGCCCACGAGGGAAAGGACCGACAAGCCGAGGACGAGCGTGATGAAGCGGCGTCTCCAGTACGTCGTTGCCGCAGGCCGCTCAGGCGGCATACGGCGGACCGTGCTCGTGGCCATACGCTGAGTATGCAAGAGCCTCGGCCGGACGCGCGGCAATGAACCGCCATCCTCCAGGATCTGCGTTATTCGCAGCCGGTCGGCTTGAGGTACTTCGTGCCGCTGCGGGTCAATGCGCCGACCCGAGACCGCTGCCTGACGGCGCAGCGCGTGCGACGATCGAGCGACCATGACTTCTCCCTACCTGGCGCCGGTCAGCGACTGGTACGCCGAGAACGCGAGGGACCTGCCCTGGCGGCATCCTGGCGCGTCGGCGTGGTCGGTCCTGGTCAGCGAGGTCATGCTGCAGCAGACGCCGGTGATCCGGGTGCTACCGGCGCATGCGGCCTGGCTTGCCCGCTGGCCAAGCCCCGCATCGCTCGCCGAGGCCACGCCCGCCGATGCGGTCAGGCAGTGGGACCGGCTCGGCTACCCCAGAAGGGCCGTTCGGCTGCACGCGAGCGCGCAGCTCATCGTCTCTCGGCACGGTGGCCAGGTACCCGCGTGCGCCGGCCAGCTGCGGGAGCTGCCCGGCATCGGCTCTTACACCGCCGCAGCGGTCGCCAGCTTCGCGTACGGGCAGCGGAACGCTGTGCTGGACACAAACGTCCGGCGGGTCCTCGCCCGGCTGGTCACCGGCGAGGGCCAGCCCCGGGCGGCCCAGTCCGTGACCGAGCTGCGGCTGGCCGAGTCGCTGCTTCCCGCGGACGGGCGCGCCGCGGCGCGCTGGTCGGTGGGCGTAATGGAACTGGGCGCGCTGGTCTGCACCGCGGCCAGACCCAGGTGTACCGCCTGCCCGCTGGCGCACCTGTGCGCCTGGCGCGAGCGCGGCTGCCCGCCCGCACCCGCTGGCCGCGCCGGCCCAGCGTATGAGGGCAGTGACCGGCACTGCCGCGGCCGACTGCTCGCGGTCCTGCGAGCTGCGGGCGGACCCGTCCGGCCGAGCCAGCTGACCGGCGCCTGGGACGACTCAGGGCAGCGAGCCAGGTCGCTCGCTGCCCTGATAGCCGATGGGCTCGTCACCCGGTGCGCGGACGGGTCGCTCGCGCTGCCGGGAGACGGGCCGTCCTAATCGGACGCCGTTGCTGTTGCCCCGCTGGCTCCGGCCTTGGACTCCACCGCCTCCGGCGGTGCGTCCGGGACTTCAGCCGGCTTGGTGACGCCGCGGAAGACGAACGTCTCGTCGTCGCCCGAACCCTCGGTATCGACGATGACGATCTGGCCCGCCTTCAGCTCGCCGAAGAGGATCTTCTCCGACAGGTGATCCTCGACCTCGCGCTGAATCGTCCGCCGCAGCGGTCGCGCGCCGAGAACCGGGTCGTAACCCTTCTTCGACAGCAGCGCCTTGGCAGCCGGCCGGATCTCGATGCCCATGTCGCGGTCGCGAAGCCGCTCGTCCACCTTGTTGACCATGAGGTCGACGATCTCGAATATCTCGTCCTGGCTGAGCTGGTGGAACACGATGGTGTCGTCGACGCGGTTGAGGAACTCCGGCCGGAAGTGCTGCTTGAGCTCCTCGCTGACCTTCGCCTTCATCCGGTCATACGAGCCCTTTGACTCGCTGGCCGCACCGAAGCCGACGGTCACGCCCTTCGAGATGTCCTTCGTCCCGAGGTTGGTCGTCATGATGATGACGGTGTTCTTGAAGTCGACGACCCGGCCCTGTGCGTCGGTGAGGCGCCCGTCCTCCAGGATCTGCAGCAGCGAGTTGAAGATGTCGCCGTGCGCCTTCTCGATCTCATCGAACAGCACGACCGAGAACGGCCTGCGCCTGACCTTCTCGGTCAGCTGCCCGCCTTCCTCGTAGCCGACGTAGCCCGGCGGCGAGCCGAAGAGCCGCGAGACGGTGTGCTTCTCCATGTACTCGCTCATGTCCAGCTGGATTAGCGAGTCCTCGTCACCGAACAGGAACTCCGCCAGCGTCCTGGATAGCTCTGTCTTGCCGACACCGGACGGCCCGGCGAAGATGAAGGATCCGCCTGGGCGCTTGGGGTCCTTCAGGCCAGCCCTGGTCCGCCTGATCGCCTGTGACAGCGCCTTGATGGCGTCGTTCTGACCGATCACCCGGCGGTGCAACTCGTCCTCCATGCGGAGCAGGCGCTGCGATTCCTCCTCGGTGAGCTTGAACACGGGAATGCCCGTGGCGGTGGCGAGGACCTCGGCGATGAGCTCCTCGTTCACCTCGGCCGGGGTGTCCATATCGCCGGCCTTCCACTCCTTTTCCCTTGCATCCTTCTTGTCGATCAGCTGCTTCTCGGTGTCGCGCAGCGACGCGGCCTTCTCGAAGTCCTGGGAGTCGATGGCCGACTCCTTCTCGCGCCGGACATCAGCGATCCGCTCGTCGTAATCGCGCAGGTCAGGCGGCGCGGTCATCCTGCGGATGCGCATCCGGGAGCCCGCCTCGTCGATCAGGTCGATCGCCTTGTCCGGCAGGAACCGGTCGCTGATGTAGCGGTCGGCCAGCTGAGCCGCCGCGACCAGCGCGTCGTCCGTGATCGTGACGCGGTGATGTGCCTCATACCGGTCCCGCAGGCCCTTGAGGATCTCGATCGTGTGCGAGATCGTCGGCTCCGCGACCTGGATGGGCTGGAACCGGCGCTCGAGCGCCGCATCCTTCTCCAGGTGCTTGCGGTACTCATCCAGCGTGCTGGCGCCGATGGTCTGCAGCTCACCGCGAGCCAGCATCGGCTTGAGGATCGACGCGGCGTCGATCGCGCCCTCGGCGGCGCCCGCGCCGACCAGGGTGTGGATCTCGTCGATGAACAGGATGATGTCGCCGCGGGTCCTGATTTCCTTCAGGACCTTCTTCAGCCGTTCCTCGAAGTCACCGCGGTACCGGCTGCCCGCGACCAGAGCTCCCAGGTCAAGCGTGTAGAGCTGCTTCTCTTTGAGGGTTTCCGGCACCTCGCCCTTGACGATCTTCTGGGCCAGCCCCTCCACCACGGCCGTCTTGCCGACTCCAGGCTCGCCCACCAGCACCGGGTTGTTCTTGGTGCGCCGCGACAGCACCTGCATGACGCGCTCGATTTCCTTCTCCCTGCCGATGACAGGGTCGAGCTTGCCCTCGCGGGCCGCGGCGGTCAGGTTCCGGCCGAACTGGTCGAGTACGAGCGAGGTGGACGGCGCGCTCTCGGAAGGCGCGCCGGCAGCCGCGGGCTCCTTGCCCTGGTAACCATGCAGCAGCTGGATGACCTGCTGGCGGACCCGGTTCAGGTCAGCGCCGAGCCGGACCAGGACCTGGGCGGCGACGCCCTCACCCTCGCGGATCAAGCCGAGGAGGATGTGCTCCGTGCCGATGTAGTTGTGGCCGAGCTGCAGCGCCTCCCGTAGCGACAGCTCAAGCACCTTCTTGGCCCGCGGCGTGAACGGGATATGTCCCGATGGCGCCTGCTGGCCCTGGCCGATGATCTCCTCAACCTGCTGCCGCACGGCCTCGAGGCTTATCCCAAGGGACTCAAGCGCCTTCGCCGCGACACCCTCGCCCTCATGAATGAGGCCAAGCAGGATGTGCTCGGTGCCGATGTAGTTGTGGTTGAGCATCCTGGCCTCTTCCTGAGCCAGGACCACAACCCGCCGCGCCCGGTCGGTAAACCTCTCGAACATCTCGTCGCTCCTCACAGAGCGGTCGGGGAGGCACTCGTACTTGCCCCATCCCTTCCGCATGTTAGCCCGTGTGCCGGGCGACGCCATGACGTGCGACATGCCGCACTACTCAAAACGTTCCCCGCCAGCAGGGCGTTCATCCCAATCCAACCTAGGCTGAAGAGGCTGTGTTCCCAGCTACGCCGGAAGCGAAAGCTCTCGGCGTACAACTACGCCACGAGCGAACGGAAGGCAACACAGTGCCCTCAGCCAGGGCGTACTCCCTGGGAAAGACGCCCGGCACCCAGCTTCACGAGCCGGCCATTCCTCATATCTAGGCTAAGTCATGCTCGCCGCCAGAATGTGGCCCGCCGCCCCGTCCGCGGCGGCCCACCGCGGGGACATCACCAGGCCGGGCCCGCCCGGCTCCGTGGCCGGGCCAGCAGTCGCTTTGACCTGGTATGCGCCGGCTCCCCGGCGGACCTGGCGGCGTGCCTACGCCGGGGAGGCTGCGAACCCGGCCGAGCCCGCCGCGCCCAGGAGCATGAGGCCATGGCACGGGCCGCCGGACACGAGAGCGGGGAGAGCTACGTGGGCAAGGAAAGCAATCAGCTTCCGGGAGCCCAGAACTGGGTCCGCCCCGGAAGCCGAAATTGCACGGAAGCCGAAATTGCACGGTCGGTGCGGGACGCCCATAGGCGCTGCCCGCACCACGCCTGCGCATGTACCGCCAGCAGGGCTGAGCACTAGCGTTTACCAGCGCATCAGCAGTGGCAAAGTTAGTGAGTCGCTTCGTATTCCTGAATGATCGACGCCGGAATGCGCCCGCGCTCGCTCACCTTCTCGCCCCGCTCTCTGGCCCACTGGCGAATTTCCGAGCTTCGCTCCCGACCTGGGCCAGAGCGCGCCTTGCGCCGCCTCGCAGCACCGGTCACGCGCCGTGCGTGCTCGATGTATCCCGTGAAGCTGTCGTGCAGTTCCTTAGCGTGCGCTGAGCAGACATCGATCTCGTATGCGGTGCCGTCAACGGCGAACGAAACCGTCTCGTTCCCTTCGATCTCACCATCGTGAGGCAGGTCACAGACCACGGTCACCACAGTCTTCTGAACCATCAGGGTGCCTTTCACTGAAGTCTTTTCGGCAAGTAAAGATATACCACATCAGCACGATTGACAATTCAGGATTGCCGTTTAGCGATCGTTACAACAGATCGCGGAACAATACGGAGGTTAGCAGTAACGCTGCGTAATCGAGATGGCTTAACGCTTACGCGCGGTGTTCTCCGGCGCGTCCACCCAGGTCGCGTCGTTTCCTGTTTCTTCTTCTCCGGACGGCGGCGCGATGCTTTCTGACGGCGGCGCGATGCCTTCGGACGGCGGCGCGATAGCCTCGCCAGGCTGCCGCTCGTCCACTTCCGGCCGCTTCTTGCTCATCTCGTGGCGCAGGAACGCGCCGACCGCAAACAACACCGCAGCGCACATGAGCAGCGGCGGCGTGAGTACAGACAGGTCCTGCACGAGCGCCGCCCCCTTTCCGGAACTAGGCGCAAGGGCAGCAGCTTCGACTCAGCTACGCCGGTGGCCGCCAGCGGGCTGTCCTGTGCGGGAGAGCCGCTGCCGCTGACTGCATTGTGCCGTACAGCGGCGGAAGCGACGCCCGGCGGGTCTGCCCGTCCCGCCCAGCTTATGTCGCGGGGCCGAGAATATGGCCGGTCGCCGACAAGGGTCGTGCGAGCGGCAAGCGCCATATCGTCCTGCGCATTCACCGGCGGCGAGAGCCGGTGTAGGCGGGGCCCCACGCTGCCCCACCCCCGACCCATCAGGAAATTCAACACAGCCGATCATTCGGTGGGACATGGTTGGGTGAGATAACGTTGCTGGCCTGGACTGGTACGTGCAACTTGCACCCCACGCCGTGCTCGCTTTGCCAGCAGTAGAGGCTGATCGGCAATCGACTGGCCTATCGGACTGCGGCAGAGTGTATTAATCAGTGGTGATCCGGCAAGTGTGCGTCGGATGTCGGTCAATACACAGTAATCTCTATCACATCCGTAGCAGCATACGGGTGTTACCTAGCGTGTTTGGCTTCACGCGATCTAGGTCGAGGAACTCTGCTACCCCTTCGTCATATGAGCGCAGTAGCTCGGCGTAGACCTCCGGTGAGGCCGCTTGTCCGTGGATCTCGGCAAAGCCATGGCGCCGAAAGAACTCCACCGCGAACGTCAGTACGAATACACGGCTGACGCCGAGTTCCCTGGCAGTTTCCAGTAGCACCTCGACGATCTGGTGACCCACGCCGCGACCCTGGTGGCCGTCCGCAACCGCCAGCGTGCGGATCTCGGCCAGGTCTTCCCACATCACATGGAGCGCGCCGCAGCCCACCACGTCGCCTTCGGGGACACTGGCCACCCAGAACTCCTGAACATCCTCGAAGAGCGCCACCGTCGGTTTGTCCAGCAGCGACCCGGACACGGCGTGCGCGTCCACCAGGGCCCTGATCGCCCTGACGTCGCCGGTCCTCGCGCGCCTGATCGCGTAGTCCATCCCGCCCGTCACCTGCATCGCCGCCGCTCACCGGTTCCCTACCGGGATTCCGCGATGTGTCGCCTCTGAGGCCAGCATCCCAAACAATGCGCAGACCCGCCAAATGAGCAGCCCACCTAGCGTTACTGGCCCCGCACGTATTGTTGTGGCGTCGAACTCCCCCCTGGGGGTTATTGGTGCAGATCACGGTCAGATAACAAGGCCCGGCCTGCCTCTCGGCGACACGCCGTCTGACCTGGGGCTTTGCGAGCCAGCGCAGGCAGGAAGTCGGCCGAGATGGACTATGGAACGTGAGCACGCACGTTACCGTCGGCAAAATGCGCGCTGCGGGAACGCTTGGCGCAGTCAAACTTCGCCGTTTTGCCGCGCGGCAACTACGTTCTCCATTAATCTCCATCGCTGATACCCGTTGCAGGCGACCGGACCTGGGCGCCTGCAGCGAACCGCCGAGTTCCTGGGGTGCGCAGAGTGCCTCAGGGAGCCGGGGACCCACCTAGTCCCTGGGGTGAATCGGCCGCCGCGACGACAGCGGACGCGGCAGCCGTAGGGCTCCTCCAGCCCGAACCCGTCAGCTAACCCGGTAGGCGGACGAGAGAGGAGTCAGTGCGTGAAACGCACGCGCCGCGGCTGGCATGTACCACGACTTCTGTCGCCAGGCATGTTCGGGCTGGCTCGCGCTGGCCACCCACGGGCCAGGCGGCCGCGCGGCGGTTGGCGGGCCACCGTCGTCCTTGCGTTTACTTTCGCCGTCTGCGCCGCCTTGGTGCCGGGCGGAGCGGCGCAGGCAAATCCCGCATCAGGCGGTGGCAGCCTCAATCAGATCCTCGCCGAGGCAAACAAGCTCTCCAACGAGATCGACAGCCTCGGCCAGGAGTACGACGGCCTGCGGATCCAGCTCAAGCAAGCCCAGGCCGACGCAGGGATCGCGCGCGAGAACGCGGCCAGGGATGCCACGATGTTCAGCTCCGAGCAGACCTACATCAACCAGATCGCCGTCGAGGGCTACATGACCGGCGGGCTGAACCCCGCGTTGCAGTTGCTGCAGTCGTCGAGTCCGCAGACCATGCTTAACCGCGCCTCGATGTTGACCCAGCTCGAGCAGCAGGAAGGCGCCAAGGTCAGCCTCGTCGCGGCGGCCGAGTTGGCGGCCCAGAGGGCGAGAGCCGCAGCGGCACAAGAGCAGCAGACGGCCACCCATCTCGCCGCGGAGATGGCCGCCAAGGTCGCGCAGATCCAGTCGAAGGAAAACTTCTTCAACAGCAAGGCCTTCGCGCAAGCCGAGGCGATCTTCGAGAAGACCGGCCACTATCCCTACATGAATGTGCAGGGCGACAGCCAGGGGGACAGGGTGGTCAGGTATGCCCTGTCGATGCTGGGCGAGCCATACGTGTGGGGCGGGGCCAGCCCCAGTGTCGGGTTCGACTGCTCCGGCCTGGTTGTCTGGGCCTACGCGCAGATCGGCATCACCCTGGAGCACTTCACGGGCGACCTGTGGAATGAAGTCGTGCACATCCCGTACAGCGAAGCCCAGCCCGGTGACCTCGTGTTCTTCTACGCCGACATCCAGCATGTCGGTATCTACATCGGCGGAGGCATGATGGTGGACGCGCCAACCTTCGGTCAGGTCGTGCAGGTGCAGCCTGTGTCGGCCGATCCGCTGGTCGGCACCGGCTACGTTCCCGACGCCTAACTCCTCCTGGTTGCTACCGGGCGGATGTCAGCCGGCCGTCGCGAGGTCCACGCTGTTCCGCTCGTAGGTGAGCCTGAGCCCGATCAGAGTAAGCCAGGGCTCGTAGGCATCGATGACCGACACCTCGTCGATGACCAGGGGTGCGAGTCCTCCGGTGGCGATGATCGTGACCGCGTCCGGGTCGTCAGGAGAAAGCTCGGTGGCCATCCGGGTGGCGATGCCCTCGACCTGGCCGGCGAAGCCGTAGATGATGCCCGACTGGAGTGCCTCAACGGTGCTCTTGCCGATGACCCGCGCGGGCCTGGTCAGCTCGACCTTGAGCAACTGGGCGGCCCGACGGGACAGCGCGTCGACGGAGATCTCGATGCCGGGCGCGAGCACACCGCCGACGAAGTCACCCCGCTCGCTCACCGCGTCGAAGTTGGTCGAGGTGCCGAAGTCGACCACAATCGCCGGCCCGCCGTACAGGTGAACGGCCGCTACCGCGTTCATGATGCGGTCGCTGCCGACTTCCTTCGGGTTGTCGTACCGCAGTGGCACGCCGGTTTTCACCCCTGGCTCGACGATGATCGCCGGCACGTCCCCGTAATACCGCCGGCACATTTCGCGCAGCTCGTGCAGCACCGAGGGGACCGTCGAGCAC
>JASHOL010000073.1 GCA_030041135.1 Streptosporangiaceae bacterium
CCCGGTCAGGGGTGTGACCCCGTCGCACTTTCATGCAGCGTCTGGCCTGCCTTGCAGGCGCTCACGACACGCGGGAGCGACGCCAGCAACCGCGCGCGACGATCCAGTCGCGCGACGCTGCCAGGTGTGTGGAACCGGGCGCCGCCGGCGTGCTGTTGCCCGCGATCTGCGCTCTAACTGCGCTATAACGTCTTAAAGGGTATTTACCCGTAGGGGGGTCGGATCGACCCCGGCCTTGCCCGCCGACCCGGACGCTCCCGAGCGCCTGGTACGGGCTGCGCCCCGTGATGCGGCGCTTTCGCCGCCGGGGCCGACCCCCCTTGTCCCTGCTTCCTGCATGGTCGCACCGCGCGCACATAGCCGTGCGCCTACGTTCCCTGGCTGGGACAGTGCCAGGTCAGCGACCAGGCGTCACTCCGAACGCTGCTGCGGGATACCCGCGAGCAGAGCGCGAACCTCTGTCTCCCGGTACCGGCGGTGGCCGCCGAGTGTACGAATGGAAGTCAGCTTCCCGGCCTTGGCCCACCGCGTAACGGTCTTCGGGTCAACCCGGAACATGGTCGCGACCTCTGCTGGAGTCAGCAGGGGCTCGGCCTCTGGTGTGCGTGCAGACATGTTGACGGCCTCTCCTCCTGGACCGGTACTGCGATCCCTGCGTTTCCTTGCTGTTCGTGGCTCTCCCTAAGAGCCTGCCTCGGATGTCCTATATAGTCCACTCGGACCATATTGCCATCACCAGCGGTGACAAGTCGACAACCGGGAGCAAAGTTTCTGTGCGAGTCGCGCCGCATGTCCCCCGCTGTCTACTGTCACGCTGCGTGATTCTAGCGACACGCATCGTCGCAACGGGCGGATTCGGAAAAGTCATCCGCGTCTCCCATCAGATACTTAGCTCGATTGCCGCCATGTCCTGCAGACCCTTGCCTGCCCGGGCCGATCTCCTCCAGGTCGACCCAGCCTGGATGGGGTCCCAAGCCTTCGTCTTCGGACGCCTCACGCGCCCCACTCGCGCCGGTTACCTCCTTCCGTGGCCCCCCTCCCATCCGGGCCCGACGGCCGACCGGAAACGCCTCTCGGCCGCTGGCCGGATGAATGGCTGATTTGCTCCAACCAGCCAGCGTCCGGTAATAATCCCCCGGAGTGCTGCTAGATAAACTGCTTCGGGGCCTTTTGACCCTAGCTTACCGCGCTCCTGGCACGCTCCGTAAGCGGCCACGCACAAGCCGACGTTTCCGGGAGATGAAACTGGCGGAAACTCTGGCACATGTCGCGCATTAGGCAGCATGACTAATCGTGACATGCCGTACGCGTCCGTGCAAAGGGTTACGCGCCGGTAGTGATCCGCGTGTCCAGTACGGCCCGCCCGGCAGCTATAGGCTGGTGCCCGATCTTCGCGTCAACGGTGACGCGGGCTGGATGCTCAGGAGTTCAGGCCAGTGACTAACGTCTTCGCGACCCGCCTCGCCGGCGGCCAGACCGAGCATGAGCAGGTCGTCTTCTGCCAGGACACGCAGTCAGGACTGCGGGCCATCATCGCCATCTACTCCACCGCCCTTGGGCCAGCTCTCGGCGGTACGCGCTTTTACCCCTACCCGGACGAGGACGCGGCTCTGGCCGACGTGCTGAACCTGTCCAGGGCCATGGCCTACAAGAACGCGCTGGCCGGGCTCGACCTCGGCGGCGGCAAGGCCGTGATCATGGGCGATCCTGAGCAGCTCAAGTCCGAGGCCCTGCTGCGCGCCTACGGCCGGTTCGTCGAGTCGCTGAACGGGCGTTACATCACGGCCTGCGACATCGGCACCTACAGCGAGGATATGGACATCGTTGGCAGGGAGAGCTCGCACGTCACCGGCCGGACGGTACCGAATGGCGGGGCCGGCGACTCCTCCGTGCTGACCGCGTTCGGCGTATTCCAGGGCATGCGGGCGGCGGCCGAGCACGTCTGGGGCTCCACGAGCCTGGCCGGGCGGACGGTGGCCGTGGAAGGCGTCGGCAAGGTCGGGCACCGCCTGGTTGATCACCTCGTGGGTGACGGGGCCCAGGTCGTGGTGTTCGACACCAGCCACACCGCCACCGAGCGGGTGCGGGCCAAGCACCCCGAGGTGACAGTCGTGCCGACCCGCGAGGACCTGCTTGCCAGCCAGCTCGACGTGTATTCGCCCTGCGCACTTGGCGGCGCCATCGACGACGACACGGTCAAGGCGCTCGGGGCCAGGATCATCTGCGGCGGCGCCAACAACCAGCTGGCCCACCCCGGAGTGGAGAAGCAGCTGGCCGACCACGGGATCGTGTACGCACCCGACTACCTGGTGAACTCCGGCGGCGTGATTCAGGTCGCAGACGAGCTGCAGGGCTTTAACTTCGACCGCGCCAAGGCCAGGGCCGAGCAGATATTTGGAACTACCAGGCAGATCATGATACTTGCCGACAAGGACGGAGTGCCGCCCGCGGTGGCTGCCGACCGGCTGGCCGAGCGCCGGATCGCCGAAGTTGGCCGGCTACGGGGCATATACCTGGGCAGCTGATCACTTTCTCCAGGATCAGCGGAGGCGCCTGCAGCGCAAAGCAGGTACGGTTGTACTTGTACGTCAAGGCGAGCGCGTCGCACTCCCAGTGGCGGAGCCGCGACGGGCAACTTTGTGTGCACGAAACCGTGAGCACTGGCGTGGTACTGACAGAACTTAGAGTGCGGTGACCAGGGACCCGTCGGGTTCCGTACGTTAGAGGGGGTCGAGCCAATGGGGCGCGGCCGAGCCAAGGCCAAGCAGGTCAAGGTGGCACGTCAGCTTAAGTACAGCGGCGGTGGTACCGATCTTGACCGGTTGCGGGCTGAGCTGGGCGTCGGCACGGACCAGCACGACGAGGACTCCGCGTATGCAGACCTCGGCGACAGCTACTCCGAGGACGATGACTCAGAAGACGACGACGGTGACGACGAAGACTGGGATGCCGATGACGTCGGCGACTACGACGCCGACGACCTGACTAGCACGTCGGCCTGACCTCGGTCAGCTAACCTGCGCTTGTAGCGCCCGGCCGCGGTCGGAGACTCTTGGCTTCGCCCGCCCGCTACCGTGGCCTGCTCTGAAGTCCCCTATCCTCCCCACCTCGGCTTGCTAACGGTGATGGCTGCCCGACAGCCGCACGCGACCCCCCGTAGCTGCTGGTCCTGGGGGACGACTCCCGGCACCCCCAGCGGGAACGATCTCCCCGAGTATCCAGGCCGGGAGCTGGCGCTCGGCCAGCAGCCGGATCGCACGGTCGGCGTCCGCAGGAGCCGTGATCGCAACCATGCCCACGCCCAGGTTGAAGACGCGCTCCATCTCCTGCTCCGCTACCTGGCCTCGCTCGGCAAGCAGCCGGAAGACTGGCGGCAGCTGCCAGCTGCCGCGGTCAAGCACGGCCTCCACGCCTGGTGGCAGGACCCGGGCCAGGTTCGCGGCCAGGCCGCCACCGGTGACATGCGCGAACGCCCGGACGTCACAGCTTCCGGCGAGGGCCAGGCAGTCCCTGGTGTAGATCCTGGTCGGCGTCAGCAGTTCGGCGCCGAGCGGCCGATCGAGTTCGGCCGGCTGGTCTGCCAGGTCAAGCCCGGACGCGGGGTCATCCACGATCGCCCGGACCAGGGAGTAGCCATTGGCGTGCAGGCCTGAGGAGGCGAGCGCGAGCACGGCATCCCCGGCTCGCACCCTGGCCGGACCAAGCAGCCGGTCGGCATCCACGACGCCCGTGGCCGCCCCGGCCAGGTCGAAGTCGTCAGGGCCGAAGTGCCCTGGGTGCTCCGCGGTCTCCCCGCCTATCAGCGCGCACCCGGCCAGCACGCAGCCCTCGGCGATGCCGGCCACCACGGTGGCGACCCGCTCCGGGTGCACCCGCCCGCATACCAGGTAGTCGGTCATGAACAGCGGTTCCGCGCCGCAGACGACCAGGTCATCCACCACCATTCCGACCAGGTCATGCCCGATCGTGTCATACCGTCCCAGATCCCGCGCGATGGCGGCCTTGGTGCCCACGCCGTCGGTCGAGGTGGCCAGCAGCGGACGACGCATCCCGGTGAGCCTGGAGGCGTCGAACAGGCCGGCGAACCCGCCGAGACCGCCGATAACTTCTCCCCCGGCGGTCCTGGCCACCGATGCCCGCATCAGCTCGACCGCCCTGTCCCCAGCCTCGATGTCGACGCCGGCCAGCGCGTACCGGCCCGCCGAGGGCCGATGCCGGTCCGTCACCCGCCCGCCTTGCCGCTGACCGTTGGCTCCAGCAGGTGCTTGCCTCGCTCGCCCTCCGCGACCGGGATCGGGTACTTGCCGTCAAAGCACGCCCGGCACAACCGCTCGGCGGGCACGCTCGTGGCCGCGATCAGGCCATCGAGCGAGACGAAGCCCAGCGAGTCGGCCCCGATGGATTGCCTGATCTCCTCGATAGTCATGTTGCCGGCCATGAGCTCGGCGCGGCTGGCGAAGTCGATCCCGAAGAAGCACGGCCAGGCCACTGGCGGGCTGGAGATCCGCACGTGCACCTGCCCGGCGCCCGCCTCGCGCAGCATCGTCACGATGGCCCGCTGAGTGTTGCCCCTGACGATCGAGTCATCCACTACGACCAGCCGCCGTCCCGCTATCGCGTCCCTGAGCGGGTTGTACTTCAGCCGGATGCCGCGCTCCCTGATGGTCTGGCTGGGTTGGATGAACGTCCGTCCCACGTAGGAGTTCTTCACCAGCCCCTGGCCGTAGGGGATGCCGCTGGCCTGCGCATAGCCGATCGCAGCGGGCGTGCTGGACTCCGGCACGCCGATGACCAGGTCGGCGTCGGCCGGATGCTCGGCAGCCAGCCTCCGGCCCACCTCAACTCTGGCATCCTGGACGCTGCGGCCTGCGATGGCCGTATCGGGCCTGGCCAGGTATACGTACTCGAACACGCAGCCCTTCGGAGCGGCGGGCGCGAACGTGTGTGACCTCACACCGTCATCATCGATAGCCACCATCTCGCCCGGCTCGATCTCGCGGACGAGCGTAGCGCCGACGATGTCGAGGGCCGCGGTTTCGCTCGCCACCACCCAGCCCCTGGCCAGCCGGCCGAGCACAAGCGGCCGGAAGCCCTGCGGGTCGCGCGCCGCATACAGCGCGTGCTCGTCCATGAAGACCAGCGAGAACGCGCCTTTCACCAGGGGCAGCGCGGTCAGCGCCGCGGCCTCGACACCGGGGTGGGTCGGCTGGGGCTGCCCGTTGCCTGCCAGCCCGCTGACCGCGAACAGGGCGGTCAGCACGTCGGTGTCAGAGGTGGCCCGGCTGGCCACAGCGCCCGGGGATCCGCCGAGCAGCGAAGCCAATTCGAGCGTGTTGATCAGGTTGCCGTTGTGGCCGAGAGCCAGGCTCGCCGACGGCGTCGAGCGGAAGGTCGGTTGCGCGTTCTCCCAGACCGATGATCCGCTGGTCGAGTACCGGCAGTGCCCGATCGCTACGTGCCCGCGCAGGGTATTGAGGACCGACTCGTCGAAGACCTGCGCCACCAGGCCCATGTCCTTGTAGACAACGATCCTCGAGCCATCGCTGACGGCAATGCCGGCTGACTCCTGGCCGCGATGCTGCAGCGAATACAGGCCGTAGTAGGTCAGCTTGGCGACCTCTTCATCCGGCGCCCAGACGCCGAACACGCCACACGCGTCCCTCGGCGGCTGGTCGGCTGGATCGGGATCGAGCGACAGGCGGCCATCGGGCTTCAGCACCTGGTCAGTCTAGTTACCCGCCGGCCTAGCGGTATCCGCCGACACCAGCGGAAGATAGGCGGAGATGTCGGCCCGCTGGCCGCTCGCCCGTACTCGGCCGCTGGCCACGCCCGCTGACCAGGCCAGCTGGCCGGTGGCCAGCTCAAGCCAGGTCAGCGGATCGGTCTCGACCACGTTCGGCGGCGTGCCGCGAGTGTGCCGGGGCCCCGGCACGCATTGCACGGCGGCCAGTGGCGGGATCCGCACCTCTACTGTCCGGCCAGGCGCCTGCGCAGTCAGCAGGCTGAGGGTATAGCTGACAGCCGCCCTCAGGGCCCCGCGCTGGGGCTGCTGGCCGGCTCCGGAAGCTGCCGCGACCGCCGCCAGGCTCGCCTGACCGACCCCGCGGAGAGTGACCGGTCCCGCGAACGGCGGATGCCCGAGCGCCGACCGCTGCTCGTTCACGGCGGCCAGGGCCCGGTCCACGTCAAAGCCGCGGGCTGGCACGCCTGGCAAGGCTAGCCGCAATCCAGCCCGCGGGCCACGGCCCCGCGCATGCGCCACCGCCCGTCAGCCTGCGCCGACGGGCGGTGGCGTCATCTGGACAATGGTCACCGCGCCGCGACCGCGATGTCGTCCTGGGCGGGCAGGCGGGATGCGCGGGCTCCTAGCCAGGCAGCACGCACGAGCACCATGGCCACAGCCATGAAGATCAGGCCGTCGGTGATGGCGGCCAGCGTCACGCGGTTGGCGATCGCCCAGCTGACCAGCGGTGCCTGGAACCAGTGCTCACCGCCGTAGGAGAAGGCGGCCCTGGCCGCGATCACGAGGATCCACAGCGTCGCGTACGCCGCGCCCGCACGGCTGACCGGCTGGCCGGTCTCCGGGCTGCGGTAAACCCCCATCAGCGCGATGGCCGCCAGTCCGCCGAGCACGCCAGCACCGATGCCTGCGATCTCCACGATGAGGCCAGTGCCATGGGTGACCGGCTTGTCGACGAATAGCGGGATAATGACTGCGGCGGTGATCACGGGACGCAGCACCCGCCACCGGCTGATCTTGCGCGCCGGACCGAGGTCGCTGGCCAGCACCGCCGCGAGAACGACGGCATTGACGATCATCGCGTCGGTGAGTTCGGAAAACATATTGTGCTCCCGGTGAGTCGGTTTTCGCTGATGGACCCACGATCGCTGCCGCGGCGCGAATGCGAATCGGAGCGCAGGCTGACCTTTGGTGTGAACCAATGTCGCGGCGACCTGGTACCAGCCGGTACCAGATCGCCGCCGCCCGTTTCGGCCCGTGGGCTGACGCCCCGACGCCCGCGCGGACGTAGCGTCAAGGTGACCGGCAGCCGCCGGCTGACAGCCCGGAGGGAGCAGCTTGTCTGAAGTGCGGACGGGTACCGGCTCGTCGGACCACCGCGCTCGTTGGCGTGATTGGCAGGTGACGCCGGCCAGTGATGCCGGAGCGATGCTCCGCTCGGTCAACTGGGCTGCCCGCGGCCTTGGCTACGTGTGGCTGGGCATCTACGGGCTCATACTTGCCCGGTCGCACGCCCCTGCGGCCACGACCGTCCAGGTCAGCTGCTACAGCGTGGCGGGCGCCGCGATCGCAGCGTGGGCAGTGGTTGACCGGCGCCCGGCCGGAGCCCGCGCCCGCCCGTTCGCATACTCAGTGATCCTGGGCGTGATATGCGTGGCTACCGGCGTGGCCAGCGCGGCCGGCGGCGGCGGAACCCTCCTGGTGATCTACGCCGCGGTGGCGGCCATGATGGCCGGCAGCGACGTCGATGGGCTCGCCGCGCTCGCGGTTACGGTGGCGGGGATTCTCGCGATCGACGTCACGGGCCTGGTTTACGGCAGCCCCGTCGCGTTGCTGCTCGGGTTCCCTGGAGTTGTCCTTGGCGGCCTGATCACCGGCCGCAACCGGGCTGACTACCGCGTTCAGGCGGATCAGGCGGCAATGCTGCTGGCGCAGCAGAAGCAGTTGCAAGCCGAGCAGCGCCGGGCCGAGGTGCTCGACGAGCGGGCGCGCATTGCCAGGGAGATCCACGACGTGCTGGCGCACTCGCTGGGCGCTTTGGGTATCCAGATCCAGGCGGCGCGCGCGGTGCTGAGCGATCACGGGAACCTTGAACAGGCCGGCGACCTGCTCGCCACAGCCCAGCAGATGGCCGCCGAAGGCCTGGTGGAAACGCGCCGGGCCATTCACGCGCTGCGGACCGACACCCGGCCGCTTGACGAGGAACTGGCCAGGGTCAGCGACACCTACGCCCAGCGGTACCACGTGGCCGTCAGCTTCGATTCCGGCGGCGACCCCGCGCCGCTCCCGCCGGAAGCGACCGTCGCGCTGCTGCGCACTGCCCAGGAGGCCCTGGTTAACGCGGCGAAGCACGCGACCGGGCAGCGCGTCGCCGTCCGCCTCGATTACGGGGACGCCGATATCCAGCTCACCGTGAGCAACGACCTGCCCACGGGCGCCGCCGATGCCGTTCCTGGCGGCCTCGGCACCGTCAACGGCGGTTACGGGCTGACCGGCATGCGGGAGCGGCTCCGGCTGCTGGACGGGACGCTGGAAGCCGGCCGCCGCGACGACCAGTGGATCGTGACAGCTCAGCTGCCGCGTGCCGGGTCAGGGAACATGGCGTCATGAGCGACTCTCCCCAGGCAGCGTCTGCACGGCTGCGGGTCGTCATCGCCGACGACCAGGCCAGCGTCCGCCAGGGCCTCGTCCTGCTGCTCGGCGGCCTGCCGGACATCGACATCGTCGGTGCCGCCGCGGATGGTGAGCAGGCGCTGGCGCTCGTGGCCGAGCACAAGCCCGACGCCATCCTGCTCGACCTGCACATGCCGGTGCTCGACGGGATCGGCGCCACCCGCCGGATCGTAGCTGAGCACCCCGGAGTCGCGATCGTCGTGCTCACGACCTTTGCCGACGACAGTTCTGTCCTCGACGCCCTGCATTCCGGCGCACGCAGCTACCTGACCAAGGACGCCGACCGGGCCGACATAGCCAGGGCGTTGCACGCTGCGGCGGGCGGGCTGACGGTATTTGACCCCAGGGTCCACGCGACGCTGCTTGCCGCGACCTCGCGGCCGGCATCGGCGCCGACCGGGCCGACTGCGCCAGTGGCCCCGGCGCCCGATGGCCTGACCGATCGCGAGATCGAGATCCTGGGCCTCATCGCGCGCGGGCTCACCAACTCGGAGATCGCCGCGCAGCTCTTCCTGAGCAACCACACGATCAAGACCCACATCAACCGGATCTTCGCGAAGACCGGGTCGCGGGACCGGGCCGCGGCCATCGGTTACGCGCATCGCCACCACATCGGCTGAGCCCAACCCGCCGGCCGGCGGGCGGTACTCTCCGCTCCGCCTCCGGTCATGATCATCGGCTTGCCCTAGCACGGGCAGGCGCGCTAGCGCAGGCGAGACCGGAAAATACTTGGTGGGTTTTTCACGACATCCCACCGCATCGGGTCCGTCGAGTGGTATGCGTGTCGGTATGCCAGGTCAGCGGCGCACGGCGCGGCCCAGGACACGGGGTTCCTGGACGCCCATACTGACCGGGCTGGCCGCGATCGTCGTGCTCGCCGGCGGCGGGACCGCGGCGTATCTCGTGGCCTTTCATCCGGCCAAGCCGGTGCACCCGGTCTCGCTGCCACAGAAGGTGCTCGGCGTTCAGACGGTTGGCCTCATCGGCCAGGTGGCGCCGTCGGCGAGCGCCAGCGGTCTCGTGCAACTGCTCAGCCCGCAGGTGGCACCGGCGTTCAGCCCGGTTCCGCAGTCCGAGGCGGTCAGCGGGACGCCCGAGTGGACAGCCGACCAGATGGCGGGGGGCAGCTTCATCTTCATCTACCTGCCGACGGGCCAGTGCCTGGCTTCGAAAGGGCCGGCCAGCGGGCCAGCGCTGGCCCTGCAGCACTGCCTTCTGACCAGCCTCGATCAGCGCTGGCAGCGCCTCGGCAGCGCGGTCTTGAGCACCGGGCATGATTTCTACGAATTCAAGAACGCCGGCAGCGGCAAGTGCATCAGCCAGGTCACTGCTCCCGCGAGCCAGCCCCGTGGAGCTGGTCTCGCATCGTGCAGCCCAGCGAAGCCGGCCAGCCAGTTGCTCGCGTTCTGGTGGAGTGCCAGCTAGCCCAGTCAGGCAAGCCCGGATCAGGCAAGCAGGGCCGGCAGCGCCTGCGTGTGCACGGCCGCGAGTTCCGCGAGCGAGATCTCGAAGGCACCGTCGACTTCCAGCGACGGGCCGCCGGTCACGCCGATTATGAACGCGGGCTGAGCCTGGTCGGCACAAAGAACGGCGAACTCTTTTTCGCCCCCTGGCGCTACCGCGACGATCGCCCGCGCCGCGGACTCGCTGAACAAGAACGTGAACGGATCGCCGGGCAGCGTAACCGAGCAGCCGGTACCGCCGGCCAGGCAGGACTCGGCGAGCGCGACCGCGAGCCCTCCGTCGGACAGGTCATGGCTAGCCTGCAGCAGGCCGCGGCGTGCCGCCGTCACGAGCACGCGCGCGAGCCGCTGCTCGGCGGCGAAGTCGACCTCCGGCGGGCGCCCGCCCAGATGACCATGGGTGACCCACGCCCACAGCGAGCCGCCGAACTCGGGCCTGGTCTCGCCGAGCAGGACGACGCTCGCTCCGGGCGCCTCGAAGCCGGACCGGACCCGGTAGCGGACGTCGTCGTGCACGCCGAGCAGCCCGACAACGGGGGTCGGCCGAATCGGCGCTCCGCCCGTCTGGTTGTAGAAGCTGACGTTCCCGCCGGTCACCGGCGTGCCCAGCGCAAGGCAACCGTCGGCGAGACCGCGCACCGCCTCGGTGAACTGCCACATCACTCCTGGGTCCTCTGGCGAGCCGAAGTTGAGGCAGTTGGTCACCGCCAGTGGCCGCGCGCCGGTCACCGCGACATTGCGGTGCGCCTCGGCCAGGGCCAGCTGCGTTCCGGTATATGGGTCGAGCTGGCAGTACCGGCCGTTGCCATCGGTGGCCAGGGCGACGCCGAGGCCGGTTTCCTCGTCAATCCGCAGCAGGCCCGCGTCGTGCGGCATGGCCAGCACGGTGTCGCCGCGGACGTAACTGTCGTACTGCTCGGTCACCCATGTCTTGTCCGCGGCATCCGGCGAGCCGAGCACGTTCAGCAGCGCGGCTCGCAGCCCGTCGGAATCCCGTGAGTCGGGCCGAGCCAGCCGGGCGGGGTCATCGGCCTGCAGCGCATCCTGGTCCGCCGGCCGGAGCGCCGGCCGCTCGCACACCGGCCCGTCGTCCGCGGCGCTCCGAGGCGGGATGTCGACCACCAGCGCGCCGTGCCAGGTCATCTCGAGCCGCCCGGAGTCGGTCACCTCGCCGATCTCCGTCGCCTGGACGTCCCACTTCGCGCAGATGACGAGGAACTGCTCAACGTGCGCGGGGCGGACGATCGCCATCATCCGTTCCTGGGACTCGCTCATCAGGATCTCAGCCGGACCGAGCGAGGGGTCGCGCAGTGGCACCGCGTCCAGCCTGACGCGCATGCCAGTGCCTCCGCCGGCCGCAAGTTCGGTGGTAGCGCAAGCCACGCCGGCCGCGCCCAGGTCCTGGATGCCGACCACCAGGTCCGCGTGATACAGCTCCAGGCAGCACTCGACCAGGAGCTTCTCCATGAACGGGTCGCCGACCTGCACGCTCGGCCGCTTGGCCCCCTCGCCACTGCCGGCGAATGAGGCGCTCGCCAGGACCGAGGCGCCGCCGATGCCGTCAGGGCCGGTCCGCGAGCCGAACAGGACGACCTTGTTGCCGGGGCCGGTGGCTGCCGCAACCTTCAGGTCGCGGTGCCGGAGCACACCGACGCATAGCGCGTTGACCAGCGGGTTCCCGGCGTAACAGGGATCAAAGGCAAGCTCGCCGCCGATGTTGGGCAGGCCCAGGCAATTGCCGTAGAAGGAGATGCCGCTGACCACGCCCGGCAGCACCCGGCGGGTGTCAGGTGCTTGCGCCGGCCCGAACCGCAGCGCGTCCATCACGGCAACCGGCCGCGCGCCCATAGCGAGAATGTCCCTGACGATCCCGCCGACGCCGGTCGCCGCACCCTGGAACGGCTCGACAAACGAGGGGTGGTTGTGCGACTCGATCTTGAATGTGACGGCGTACCCCCGGCCAATATCGACCACGCCCGCGTTCTGGCCGATGCCCGCCAGCAGCACGCCGGTCTCTGGGATCTTCTCGGCGAACTGCCGAAGGTGCTTGCGGGAAGACTTATACGAGCAGTGCTCGCTCCACATGACCGAGTAGATGGCCAGTTCGGCATCGGTGGGTCGGCGGCCGAGCACGGCGGTGACCAGGTCGAACTCTTCGGCGGTGAGGCCCAGTTCCGCGAACGGCTGCTTACGGTCTGGCGTGACCTCCGCCTCGGCGACAGTGTCCTGGCCCAGGGCCTGACCCGCCGTCACGCCAGCGCTACCGCGTGCAGGACGGAAGCGAAAAAGCCGAGCCCTTCCTCGCCAGGGCCGGTGAGTGCGTCGATGGCGTGCTCGGGATGCGGCATGAGGCCCACCACGTTGCCCGCCGCGCTGGTCACGCCGGCAATGTCGCTGACCGAGCCGTTCGGATTGCTGCCGGTGTACCGGGCGAGGACCTGGCCGCCAGCCTCAAGCTCCGCGAGTGTCCCGGCGTCGGCCATGTAGGCGCCCTCGCCGCTCTTGAGCACCACCTTGATCTCCTGCCCGGCCCGGTACTGGCTGGTCCAGTCGGTTGAGGCGTTCTCGATCCGGATCGTGACGTCGCGGTTGATGAACCGCAGCCCCGCGTTGCGAGTCAGCGCCCCCGGCAGCAGGTGTGCCTCGCACAGAATCTGGAATCCGTTGCAGATCCCGAGGACGGGCAGGCCCTTGGCGGCCGCCGGGATCAGTTCGGTCATAACCGGCGCGAACCGTGCGATTGCCCCGGTGCGCAGGTAGTCGCCATAGGAGAAGCCGCCGGGCAAGATGACCGCATCGACGCCCCGCAGGCTGGGCTCACCGTGCCAGAGCCTGACCGGCTCGCCGCCCGCCCGCCGCACGGCGCGCACAGCGTCCTGGTCATCGAGGGAGCCGGGGAAGGTGACGACTCCGATCCTGGCCGATCCGCGACCCGCGGGGCTCACCACGGCGAGCCCGCGGTCCAAGGAGGTGCTAGATGTGATCGACGTCCTGGCGGGCGCATGTCTGGAGGCTACCTGCTCAGCCGGCGTCCCTTAGCTGCGAGGCCGGCATGCGCGCGAGCGGAGCGTCGCTGCGCCATTCGATGCGCTTTTGCAGGGAAACGACCGTGCCCTGCCCCGGCCTGCTCCGCATCGTCACGTCGTCCACGCAGGCCCGCATGATCGCCATGCCCCGACCGGACTCCGGTAGCTGGGCGATCGTGCGCTCGCGCGCCAGCCGCCGCGGGCGGGCGATCCGGCTGCGCAGGGCGGTCGCGGACGCGGGCGCCGATACCGGCCCAGAGGGGTGACGCCGGAGCCTGGCGGCGACCGGATGCCGGCGCAGCCGAGCTGCCGGGCGGCGCATCCTGGGCCGCTGGCGGTTCGTTCCGTCCAGGCCGCGACCGCCGTCGACGACCTCGAGCAGGCACCGCTTGCTGCCCACGTGGGCCACGACCTCATACCGCCGGCCTGGTCCAGCATGCCGCACTACGTTGGAGCAGGCCTCGGTCACCGCGAGCAAGATGTCGCCGACGCACGAGTCGTCAATCCCGAGGCGAATGAGGGTGTCCCCGAGTACCCGGCGCATCACCGGGACGCTCAAGGCCTCACCTGGGAAGACCAGGCAGAACTCGACGTCCGCGGCCGGCTCCCCAGTGTGGAACACCCGAGATCGCATCGGCTCCTCAGCCCCATTGGCAGTTACAGGCAGTTCATATTGTGGAGGCTTCCCCAGACGCGCTGCTGTAATCATGAACTTAGGCGATCTCTGGACGAAGGGTGCGGTTGCGGCCGCGCATGGCTGTTTGCCGCAGTTCAGCTTCTTGCCCAGGCAGGCGGCCTGACCTGCGCAAACGCCGCCCTGCGGTGAGTTTGCGCAGGTAGCGGGCTGGCCGAGTACACATACATTTCATGCGCCGAGCCGGCCCCTGCAGCGGCTGGCTGGCGAGACTTCTGCCGGCGGGCCGGGCTGTTGCAGTGTCGACGCGGTCGGTTGCGGTGGGCCGCACGCTGCTGGACGAGTTTCCGCAGGCGAACGAAGAGACGCCGATTTGTCGCATCGGTCCGATCCCGTGAACGTCGAAATCGGGCATCTGTCGGCAGCCGCAGGACCGACGGTCGTGCCTCACGTACGCTGCCGGTGTGCCCAAGGTCATCATCGACGTGATGCTCAAGCCCGAGATCCATGACCCGCAGGGTGATGCGATCGCCAGCGCGTGCCGGCGCCTCGGCTTCGGCCAGGTGGCCAGCGTCCGCCAGGGCAAGCGGTTTGAACTCGAACTGACCCAGCCAGCCGCCGAAGGCCAGATGGCCAAACTCGCAGCCGAGCTTCTGGCAAACCCGGTCATCGAGGAATTTTCGATTGAGCAGGGATAATTCTCCAGTCGCCGCATCTCCGTTAATGGCAGCGGGCTTCTCGCTGGCGGCCGAACGCCGAAGTAATCTTTGCTTTAGGGCCGCAGTGGCCAGATTCGTGACTTGCGTCACCATCGCAGCGCTCTGGCCCGGGCAGCGCTTGACCATGCCTGGCGCCTGGCTAGTACTGTCGCAGCACAACATGGCCCTGACAGGCCGGCCGGGATGCGAGCCGCGCTCGTGACCGGACATGAGCATGCAAGGAGTGGCACGTGGCCGTCAAAGACGCCGGACGCGCTGCCCGCCCGACAGGGCGGGCACCTGCCAGCCGGGCACCCGCCCGCGAGCCGGAACGGCAGGCAGACTCGACCGAGCTGATCCAGCTCCTCACTCCAGAGGGAGAGCGAGTCGAGCATCCCGGCTACCCGCTGGATATCTCGGCCGAGGAGGTCAGGGGCCTCTACCGTGACCTGGTCATCGTCCGCAGGATCGACTTCGAGGCCATCGCGCTGCAGCGCCAGGGCGAGCTCGGAATCTGGGCTTCACTCCTTGGCCAGGAGGCGGCTCAGGTCGGCTCGGGCCGTGCGCTCCAGCCGCGGGACATGGCCTTCCCGACCTACCGCGAGCATGGCGTGGCCTGGTGCCGGGGACTGGACCCGATGAAGCTCCTCGAACTGTTCCGTGGCGTTAGCCACGGCGGCTGGGACCCGAAAGCCCACAACTTCCACCTGTACACAATCGTGATCGGCAGCCAGACGCTGCACGCCACCGGCTACGCGATGGGCATCCAGCGCGACGGCCTACTCGGCGAGGACGGCGAAGCTGTCATCGCCTACTTCGGCGACGGCGCCACGAGCCAGGGTGACGTCAACGAGGCCTTCATCTGGGCGTCGGTCAACAACGCTCCCGTCGTGTTCTTCTGCCAGAACAACCAGTGGGCGATCTCCGAACCGCTGGAGCGACAGAGCCGGGTGCCTCTGTACCATCGCGCGACTGGCTTCGGCTTCCCTGGCGTCCGGGTCGACGGCAACGACGTGTTCGCCTGCCTCGCGGTCACCCGCAAGGCAATGCAGGCCGCGCGCGAGGGCCAGGGACCGACCATGATCGAGGCCTTCACGTACCGGATGGGGGCGCACACCACGACCGACGACCCGACCAGGTACCGGCTGTCGGCCGAGCTCGAGGCGTGGAAGCTCAAGGACCCCATCGAGCGAGTCAAGCAGTACCTGATCCGGACCGGGCAGGCCGAGATGTCGTTCTTCGACGACGTCGACGCCGAGGCGGCCGAGGTGGGCCTGCGGGTGCGCACTGGCTGCCAGCAGATGCCCGACCCGGAGCCGACGTCGATCTTTGACCACGTCCTGACGGATGAGACCGAGCAGCTGGCCCGCGAGCGAGCGGAGTTCACGACCTACCTCGACTCGTTCGTTGCCCAGGAGGCTGCACGATGACCACGCTGACGCTGTCCAGGGCACTTAACGAGGGCCTGCGCAAGGCGCTGGAGGACAACCCGAAGGCGCTCATCATGGGCGAGGACGTCGGCAAGCTCGGCGGAGTGTTCCGCGTGACCGACGGCCTGCAGAAGGACTTCGGCGAGGCCAGGGTTATCGACACTCCGCTGGCCGAGTCCGGCATTATCGGCACGGCGATCGGGCTCGCGCTCCGCGGTTACCGGCCGATCTGCGAGATCCAGTTCGACGGCTTCGTGTTTCCTGCCTTCGACCAGATAGTCAGCCAGCTCGCCAAGATGCGCTACCGCTCGCTCGGCAAGCTCAGCCTCCCGGTCGTCGTGAGGATTCCGTTCGGCGGTGGCATCGGCGCGGTGGAACATCACAGCGAGTCCCCGGAAGCGCTGTTCGCGCATACGCCTGGGCTGCGGGTCATCGCGTGCGGCGGCCCCGCTGACGCGTACGCGATGATCCAGCAGGCCGCCGCCGGCGATGACCCAGTCATCTTCTTCGAGCCCAAGCGGCGCTACTGGGACAAGGAGGACGTGGACACAGCCGGCGGGCTGGCGAGCGCGCTGCCGCTTGACCGGGCCCGAGTGCTCGTGCCCGGCACCGACGTGACCCTGTTGTGCTACGGCCCGATGGTGCGGACCTGTGCCGAGGCCGCGGTCGCCGCGTCCGCCGACGGCCGGTCGCTCGAGATCATCGACCTGCGTTCGCTGGCGCCACTGGACTCCGGCACGATCTTCGAGTCGGTGCGCCGCACCGGCCGCTGTGTCGTCGTGCACGAGGCGGTAGTCACCGGGGGCTTCGGTGCCGAGATCGCCGCGCAGGTGACCCAGGAGTGCTTCTACAGTCTGGAAGCCCCGGTGCTGCGCGTCGGTGCCTACACCACTCCGTATCCGCCGTCCAGGCTGGAGGAGTACTACCTCCCCGACTTGGACCGGATCCTGGATGCGGTCGACCGCACCTTCGCGTACTGAGAGGGCCTGATGTCAGATCTCAAGGAGTTCAAGCTCCCTGATGTCGGGGAGGGCCTGACCGAGGCCGACATCGTCAGGTGGCATGTCAAGCCGGGTGACCAGGTCGCGGTCAACCAGATCATCGTCGAGATCGAGACGGCCAAGGCCGTCGTCGAACTGCCGAGCCCGTACTCCGGCGTCGTCGCGGACCTGCTGGTTGCCGAGGGCTCGACCGCCGACGTGGGAACCCCGATCATCTCGGTGGATGTCGGGAGTTCCGGCAGCGGCGCCGGGAACCGGCGAGTGGCCGTGGACATCCCGGCTGAGGCGGCCGAGCAGCGAGCGATAAACGAGGGCGAGGACATGGTGCCGGCACCGCCTGTCGAGGGAGCGGTCGAGCCGGGCATCATCGGCAGCCCGGCACCGAAGGCCGAGCGCCAGGCGGTTCTGGTCGGTTATGGCGTGAAGCTTGGTACCACGACCAGGCGCACTCGCAAGACCTCCGCGGCCGCCCCCGCTCCGGCGCCACCAGCTACGCCTCCAGCTCCGCCTCCATCAGCTCCGCCTCCATCAGCTCCGCCTGCACCGAAGCCGCAGGCTCCGGTGCAGGCGACCCCGGCCGTCAACGGCTCGGCAGCGGGCCGGGCGGGCGGGCCGGCACTGGCCAAGCCGCCCGTCCGCAAGATGGCCAGGGATCTCGGAGTCGACCTGGCCCAGTTGACAGGGACTGGCCCTAAGGGATCGATTACCAGGGACGACGTTCAGCTGGCGGCTGCGGAAGTGGGCGGGGAAGACTTCGTTCCCGGCCGGGTGAGCGTCATAGCCGGGCCGCGGGAGGAACGCGTCGCGATCCGCGGCGTCCGCAAAGCGACCGCTGCCGCGGTGTCGGCCAGCGCGTTCACGGCGCCGCACGTCACGGAGTTCCTGCAGATCGACATGACCGAGACGATGACCGCGACGGCGCGGCTGCGCGCGCTGCCTGAGTTCGCCGACGTGCGAGTATCGCCGCTGCTGCTGGTGGCCAAGGCGCTGCTCGTCGCCGCGGCCCGCCACCCGATGATCAATTCAAGCTGGGACGAGGCCGCCCAGGAGATCGTGGTCAAGCACTACGTGAATCTCGGCATCGCCGCGGCCACCGACCGCGGGCTGGTCGTCCCGAACGTCAAGGACGCGCACGTGCTGGCGCTGCCGGAGCTCGCCAGGGCGCTAGCGCAGCTGGCCGAGACCGCGCGGGCCGGCAAGTCCACCCCGGCCGACCTGTCGGGCGGCACGATCTCGATCACCAACGTCGGCATCTTCGGCGTCGACACCGGGACTCCGATCCTGCCGGTCGGGGAGTCGGCGATCCTGGCGTTCGGGCAGGTCAAGGATGCTCCGTGGGTAGTCGACGGCGAACTGGCCGTGCGCAAGG
>JASHOL010000074.1 GCA_030041135.1 Streptosporangiaceae bacterium
TGGGATCGCGAGATGTCGGTCCAGTCGAGGCCGGATATCCCGATCAAGATCACATGGCTAACCCGGCCGACCGCGGCCGGCCTGCTGACCTCGGCGTTCGCGGTGATTCCCGCCTGGGCGGGCGCGGCCAGCGCCGCGAGACCGCCGATACCGAGGACGACGGCGCAACTGACCCCGATGGCGCTGGCCGCCCACGATTTCACGTTGACAAGGTATCCGGCCCGTCATTCAGCGCCCTCATCGAACATCCGGACCGGGGTTCACCCCGGTCCGGATGTCCCGCACGTGCCGCCTGGCGCGCGGGTCACTCCTGCGGCTGCTCCGCTTCGCCCGCGCCGCCCGGGTGCCGCCCGCGTCTGGCCCTGCGGCGCCGGACCAGCCAGGCGATCGGGATTAGCAGCACCAGGCCGGCACCGTGGCTTACCGCTGACAGGCCGATGATGACGGCCGCGATCACGATCACCATCGGGGCCCTTACGCCGGCCGCCCAACGACGAGCTGGCTGCTGCGGAGGGACCGCCCCGGTGGCGGGCAGGTCGGCCATGATCGCGGCCAGGTCCTGGCCCGTCCGAGCGGTCAGCGCCCGGCCGGTCCGCTCGTCCAGCTCCTCGCTCGTGAGCCTGCCGGCCTGGAAGTGCTCACTGAGTTCGGCCAGCACGGCATCCCGATCGGCGTCCGATACCCGGATGTTAGCGCCCGGGTAGCTGCGAGTAGACGTGATCATCGCGCACCTACCCGAGCGCCGAGGCGAACGCGGGGGTCGAGGTGCCGGTGTTCGCCCGCGGGAGCCGACGAGCACGCAGCCGCAGCGTGACGAGCCGCGTGAGCACCTCGGCCAGGGCCATCATCACCAGAGCTGCCACCCAGGCATCGCCGCTGGTGATGCTGTGGGCGATCGAGAAGCGAGTGATCGCGGGCCCGGCGCCGTGGGAGCTCGCGAGCGCGAACGCGATCCTGGAGCCGATGCCGGCAACCCACAGGAAGGCCGCGATACCGCCAGCCTTGGCCATCGCCACGCCGTCACTGCCGCGCCAGACCCGCGTCGCGAGCGCGCACAGGAAGCCAAGCGCGGCTCCGGCGCCGGCGAGGGCCAGGTCAAGGACGAGGTCATTGCCGGCCGTGGGCACCGAATGCAGGAAGTAGGCGGCCGCGCCGCCCACGATCACAACCGGCAGCACGAGGTTGACCAGGTCGAGCCTGCTCCCGCGAATCTGGCGCAGGACGAGCAGAACGAGAATCCCATTGATGATGTAGTCGACGCCGCTCATGGTGTCCCTCCAAGGGTGGCCGGTCCCGCCCTGGAACCGGCACCTTGAACGCTAGATCGCAGCGCACGACCATCCATCGGTCCGGGAGTTGAGCTTTGCGCCCGCCGGCCTCCACCTCAGGGTGGATGAGCGCCCGGCCGCGGCGCCTTGGGCGTCGCTAGTTCAGCCTGGGCTCGCGAGTCCCTCGCGGAACGCGTATCTCACCAGCTGGGCCCGGTCGCGCAGCCCTGTTTTGGTGAAAATATGGTTTATATGGGTTTTAACTGTGGCCTCGGACACGAAAAGCGCGGCGGCGATCTCGCTGTTGGAGAGCCCGGCAGCGATGTGACCAAGGACCTCAACCTCGCGCGGGGTCAGGTCATCGGGGGGCGGCGGCCCGCCTTCGCCAGCCGCTGGCTCGTCCGCCGCCGCGACGGCGAAAGGCTGGCCGTTGCCGAGCGCATCGAGCAGCCGCCGCTGCACCGACGGGTCAAGCTGAGCATGCCCGGCGGCCACGACGGTGATGGCACGGTGAATCTCGTCGGCCCCTGCGTCCTTGGTCAGAAATCCGCGCGCCCCGGCCTGCAGGGCGGAGAACACCCACGCATCGTCCGAGTACGTGGTCAGCACGACGACCTTGACGTCCGGCTGGGTCTCGCGCAGTTGCTCCGTCGCCTCGACCCCATTGCAGCGCGGCATGTTCAGGTCCATGAGCACAACGTCTGGGCGCAGCTCGCCCGCCTGGCGGATGGCGTCATCGCCGTCGATGGCCGCGCCGACGACGTCGATTCCTGGCAGTAGTCCGATGAGGGAAACCAATCCTTCCCTCACGACCTTCTGGTCATCGGCGATAAGCACCCGGACGTGCGAGGGCGCCGACTCGGCCTGCGCCTCGGCGGCGCGGTCAGCCGAGGTCATGACGCGGAGCCGTTCGATACCGCGGCCAGGGTCGGCAGCGGGCGAACCGGAAGTCGCAGCCGGACTCCGAATCCGAGGTCGGTCGGACCCGCGGTCAGGCTGCCGCCGAGCAGCTCGGCCCGCTCCCGCATTCCCGTCAGCCCGTACCCACCGAATGTCAGCCCGGACGGTGCCGCCGGCGATTCCGCAGATCTGGAGTCCTCGACCACCAGCTCGACCGTGTCGTCGCTGTAGGTCAGCCGCAGCTCGACGCTTGCGCCTCGTCCCGAGTACTTCGCGGTATTGGTCAGCGCCTCCTGCGCCGTTCGGTAGAGCGCGAGACCGACCTCCGGCGGCAGCGGCCGCAGTCTGCCGTGCACGGTGAGGCTGGCGTGAATGCCCGAGCCGACGGCCGCGTCCCTGGCGAGCTGCTCCAGCAGGGCAGGGCCAGGGAGCTCGTCACCCCGCAGGGCCGAGATCGCGCGCTTGGTATCGGCGAGCCCGTCGCGCGCTATCCGCTGGCTGCGGCGCACGTGGCCGAGCAGTTGATCCAGCGCCCGCGGGTCTGTGCTTGCCTGGCGGCCGAGCAGCTCCATCGTGTCGAGTGCCAGCACCAGCCCAGACAAGGCGTGCGCCAGGATGTCGTGGATCTCCCTGGCGAGCCTGGTCCGCTCGGTCAGCGCCGCCGCCTCGGCCTGAGCGGCCTGCGCCGCCTGGAGCTGGCTGACCAGGTCCTCCGCCCGCGCTTGGGCTGCCTGCGCTAGCCTCTGGGCGTCCAGCGACGAGCGGGTGAAAACCCCCACGAGGAACAGGAAAGCGGCGCCGCCGTCCACGCCGACGAGGTCGGTGACCGAGAGCTTGCCGCTGAACCCGAGTGCCAGGTTCATCGCCGTGAACACCGCGGCCGCGGCCGGAAGCGCCGATCTGGCCGGCAGCCGCAAGCCGAGCCCGGTGAGCGACATGTAGGCGATGGGCAGGCTGTTCGCCCCGAGTGCCGCCAGCAGCGACCCGCCGAAGCCGACGGCGATGAGCGCGGCCATGTCCGCGCCGTCAGAGTCCGACGACGACCAGTGCACGAATGCCGTGCCGGCTACTGCAACAGCCAGGGCAACGGCAGCCGCGGCAATGACGCCGACCGATCTGCCCGGCAGCTCCAAGGCGACGCCGACAGCCGCGGCGACGAGCACCGCGGCGGCGACCGGGGCGGTGATGCGCCTCAACTCGCGCGCGCCCCGCCTTGGGACAGGGTCTCCCGCCGTCGGCGGCATCTGCGTCGCGGCGGGATCGTCCTGGCTCGACATGGCGCTAAGAGTAAACGCGGCAGGACGGGCAAGCATCAACGCACGGGTTGATCTAGGACCGAGACTGGGCGGACTTTTACCCGAAATATTCGGTTGCCCAGGCCGGCCAGAATGAGCTGCATGAACCCGGACTGGTGGCCGCTGGCTCAATTGCGGCTCGAGGAAGCTCGGCTACAGCGAAGACGGCGTTCAACGCGAGGTCCGGCGGGGCAAGCCGGCGGTCACCCAGCGGCTGCGGCTCGGCCGGGCGACGTGGCAGGCTACCGCGCGCCTTCCGGTGAAGATCTACGGCCTTGAGCCGTGCCGGGCGATGTTCGGCTTGCCCGCGGACGCGGGGAGCGATCATGAGCAATAGCCGGCTCGATGACCTTCTGGTGCTCAGGTCGGACGAACTGACCCTCGACCAGCAGAACCAGGTCGCGGATATCTATGCGCAAGCGTTCCCGCCGGAACTCCGGGTTCCGCTGGCGGAACTGGCAACACCGGGCCCGGCGGCCCTCATGCACGTCGCAGTCGACGGGCACGAAGCAGTCGGGTTCGCCGCGACCATGCTCCTCGGCCAGACGGGCTGGGTCTTCCTGCGCTACTACGGCATCTCGGCGACCCGCCGGCGGCACGGTATCGGACTGCGCTTCTGGCCGCTTCTGCTCACGGCCCTGGCGTCGGCCGGCTGGCCCGCCCAGGTCGTGTTCGAGGTCGAGGACCCCAGGCAGTCTGCGGCGAACCCCACGGAGAAGGGCGTGCGCGAGGCCAGGATCGCGTTCTGGCAACGGTGCGGTGCCCGACTGCTGCCCGTCGATGGTTACGTCATGCCCGATCTGGCCGGCCTGGCGGCACCCGAGCCGATGCGGCTGATGGCCTACGAAGCCGCCAGTGGCGGCCAGCTCTTGCCTGATCAGGTTGGCAACCTGGTGGCCGCGCTGTACTCGTGCCGGTACGGGCTAGACGGTGACGACCCGATGGTGGTCGCTGCACTCGGCTCCATAGGAACGTGACGCACGAGGTGCCCGCGCTCCTCGCCGGATCTGTGGGACATCCGCGCTAACTGACGGCGTTCAGCGAGCCATCTGCGGACTCGTCAGTCAGCACGCAGAACCCCCCGGTCCGGACGAATGCGGTGGTCATGAGGTGCGCGCTCACGAACTGTGCCGACCGGCCGGTGCCGCTGTCGTTGATGTAGAAGCCCTGCAGCGCGCCGTCGTACGGGTAACGCCCGACCCCGGTGATCGTGACCGCGTGGTTCGCCTGCCCATTCCCGAGGACGCGGGCGTCGCTCCAGAGCACGCCGGCATTGACCGCGGCGATCACGCCATGACCACGCTGCACTGCAGCCGCGATTTGCTCGATCGACCAGCCCTGCCCGTCGTGAGCGGGGACGCCGTAGTCGGTGAGGATCCTGGCGATCTCGGCGGGGAGCGTCCATCCCGACCGATCCGGGTCGCCGACGACGACATGCAGCTCGCGGCAGTCGACGGCGTGCCTGAGCACGTCGGCCTCGGTGCGGAACAGCCCGAACTGGCTCAGGACGTCCGCGCAGCACACGATGCCGCAGTCGCCGCGGTCGTTCTCGGCGTTGTTCCCCTGCCGGTGGTTATAGGCCGCATCAGCGACGACGTCGCCGATCTGTACGGTCGGCTGCCCGTCCGGCAGGTGACCCAACCTGATCGGGACGGTGATGACGGTTTGGCGGAGCCAGCCCGTGTTGTCGAGCGCGACATCTCGCAGCGGGTCGCTGACGTCCATTGCTCCCCGTTCCCCCGTGCGCGACCTGACTTTGCAGGTCACACCGATCCTGACCGCTATCCGATCAGATATCTCTATGATCCCCAATTCCGGACTTCTTGGGAAGATGACGTGCGCGAGCTGCTCCTCTGTCTCGGGCCGCACCGCCGGGCCGCACGCCAGAAGAACTCCAGTTGGATGTTGTCTGGGTCGCGGAAGGTCAGCATGGCATTGGCGGTGTAGGCAGGCTGCTTAACCCCGGAGTGGCGTATTCCCAGCTCGTCGAGTCGCACCGCCCAGGCGTCGAGATCGCTGCGCTCGATGACCAGGAACTCCAGGTGGTCCAGCCCGGCCTGGAACTCGTTGAAGCTGCCGGGGTCGGCACCATGGTCGACCAGGCAGAACTCCACGCCGCTACGTGGCTCGGAAAGGCACACGAGCGCGACGTGACCATCAGGCTTGACATAACGGCCCGCTTCCTCGGCACCGAGGAGATTGCAATACCACGCTGCGCTTCGGTCGGCATCGCTAACGGATAGGATCACGACCTGCCCGGTGATATCTGGCATAGGCCAACGCTGACGGCTGGCTGCTGTGCTCGCAACTACCCGTGTCGGGCAGTCCGGCGATGCGAGGAGGTCAGCGCGCTGGGCCGTCCGCTCGGGCATACGCTCTGGGCATGACGATCGAGCGCGACGCAGACGCGAGTGCCATATTTGGCGGGCTGGACCGGTCCGAGTACGAGCGGCTGACCCGCGAGCTGACCGGATACTGCTACCGGATGCTCGGCTCGCCGTTCGATGCCGAGGACGCGGTGCAGGACACGATGGTCCGCGCGTGGCGGGAGTACGGCGGCTTCGAGGGCCGCTCGTCGCTGCGCACCTGGCTGTACCGGATCGCCACGAACGTGTGCATCGACATGCTGCGCAACCGGACCCGACGCACCGTGCCGATGGACTTGCAACGACCAACGCGAGCGGAGGGAGTCGCCATCCCGCCGCCGCGCAGCGAGCGCACCTGGGTGCTGCCAATGCCGGACGCCAGGCTCGCGGATGGCAGCGCCGACCCGGCCGAGCAGGTGGTGTTCAGGGAGACGGTCAGGCTCGCCTTCGTGGCCGCGCTGCAGCGGCTCACCCCGCGCCAGCGGGCGGCGCTGATCCTGCGGGACGTACTGCAGCTTTCCGCCGCCGAGACCGCTGAACTGCTCGGCACCAGCGTGGCCTCGACGAACAGCGCGCTGCAGCGTGCCCGCGCCACGCTGCCGTCCATAGACGAGGACGATCGGCGACAGGGCGTCGCCGACCCCGCCCTGCTGGAGGAGTACGTCGCCGCCTTCGAGGCTTACGATCTCCCCCGGCTGACCGCGTTGCTGCGCTGCGACGCGGTGAACTCGATGCCACCGCTGCCACTGTGGCTGCTCGGCCAGGACGAGATCAGGATATGGATGACGGGGCCGGGTTCTGAGTGCCGTGGCTCCCGGCTGCTGCCCACCGCCGCGAACGGCTGCGCCGCCTTCGCGCAATACCGCCCGGACGGCCGGGGCGGCTACCGCCCGTGGGCAATACAGGTGCTGGAGACCGATGGCAGCCTCATCAGCGGCCTGCACAGCTATGTGTTCCCTGAGCTGTTCGCGTACTTCGGCTTCCCTGCCGAGCTATAAGTGTGCCGGCGGCGCGATTAGTTCGACGGGCGCTGTTCGTCCAAGCTCTCGATGGTGCCGGAAGGACACACCACCTTAGGGACGGAGGAGAGCAATGAGCCTTCCGCGAGTCGTGTCGGCCGAGGAGTGGGTGATCGCGCGCAAGAAGCTGCAGGCCGACGAGGAGGAGGCCGTTCGCACGCTCGAGCAGATCGCAAGCCACCGTCGCGAGATGCCCGCTGTGATAATCGATAAGGACTACGTTTTCGAGAGCCCGGCCGGCCAGGCCAGCCTGCTAGATCTCTTTGAGGGCCGGACTCAGCTCATCGTGCAGCACTTCATGTTCGACCCGGCCTGGGACGAGGGCTGTCCTGTTTGCTCCTACCAGGCCGATAACGTCGGTGACCTGGCCCACCTGCATGCCCACAACACCACGTACGCCGCGGTATCACGGGCACCCATCAGCAAGATCGAGCCGTTCCGGCGGCGGATGGGCTGGGCCTTCCCGTGGTACTCGTCGCTGGGAAGCGAATTCAACTACGACTTCCACGTAACTCACGACGAGAGCGTGGTGCCCATTGAGTACAACTTCCGGACCGCCAGGGAGTTGAAGGACATGGGTCAGGTCTGGCGTGCGCGGCCCGGCGAGAAAGGCGCCGTCAGCGTCTTCCTCAGGGACGACGACACCGTACTGCACACATGGTCGGGCTACGGTGACGTCACCAACCTGCTCTGCGGGACCGACATGCTTCTCGACCTGACGCCGCTCGGCCGCCAGGACGCGACCGTCGAACTGCGCCACCACGACAAGTACCCCTAGGGCTGCGCCGGTCCCCGGTTCTGCCTCTCGGCGGGCGCCGCATCGCTCGGCTCGGCCGCGCCCGCCACTGCCCCGCCCTGCGCACTCGCCAGCCGAGAGCCAGCGGCCGTCTCGGCATTTTGGCTGCGCTCGCCGGGCATAGCGGGATGCAGGAGAATAGCCAGTGCCAGCGCGATGACCGCGGCAAGCGCCCAGGCGGACAAGATCAGCAGCGGGCCGGTGACCGCGTTGCCGTTGAAGTAGGTGACATTCCTGACCGCGCTCTGGCCCGCGCCAGGGAGCAGGGCCCGGCCGACGCTGGCGTACCACGGCGTGATCATGCGCGGCCCGAGCGTGCTGCCCGATGACGAGATGCCGACGGGCACGAACAGGAGCAGGACGACCAGGAAGCCGAGCATGCCGCCCCATCGCTGTGCCGCCGCTCCCATGGCGGCGGCCGCGAATGCCAGCAGCACGCCCACGCCGTAAATCGCCCAGGGCGCTCCGGTCAGCGCGCCGATCCCTGCGTCGGCGATCGCCGTGGCCACGGCGGCGACGATGACGGCGTAGACCGTGATCATCCCGAGGTGCCAGAACTCGTTCAGCCGGGTGCCGATGCGGTTGATGATCTGGTTCCCGAAGGCCAGGCTTGGCGCCACCAGCGCGATGACGAAAAACAACATCGACAGCCCCTGCGGGTCGCTGGGGTGCAGTGGGCGGATGTTCTGCACGACCAGGGGCACGTGGGCGTGAGCGGCGCCAGCGCTGAAGGCCTTGATGATCGCGGTCGTCTCCGCCTCGCTGACGGCGGACGCGACGAGCAAGTGCTGCGCGGTCGGGCCTGGCACGAGCGCGGCATCGATGCTGCGGCCGCCTATTGCGCTTCGTGCCGCCGCCACGCTCGGATAACTCGTGATCGTGAACGCCCCAGGTGCCCGCCGGCCGAGGGCTGCGCCGACCGTCGATGCCCGCGCGGGAGAACCGACCAGCCCGACTGGTACTGAGCGCGGGCCAGGGGCATGCAGCCCCCCGATGAAGGACGTGATGAAGACCGCGCTGACGACGGTCACGCCGAGAGCACTGATCAGTCCGCCGGTGATGATCCTCCGACGTTCTCGCCGGTCATGCGCAGCTGGGCGGCCGCCCACCGCCGTGGCACCGTGTGGCCCTTCCCTGGCTGGCGGTTTCTCACGTGGATGCAGCGAGTCTTGCTCCCCCATTTAGCCGCCCCCAGAGAATGTCTCGCCAGCTAAGATCGACCAGAACGCTGCTGCCAGCCGCCTCAAGTACCTCCGTCGGCGGCTTGCCGTCCCACTACCCACCGCTAGGCGGTCACAAGCCCCCGCCCATTGCGAGGAAGCGGCCCCGGACGGCTGCAAGCCGGCGCATGAGCGGTTTGGCCAGTCGGACACATAGCGGGCACGCGCGGCGGCGCGTCACGGCATCGATCTCTTAACTGGCAGCCACGCTGTCAGCATCGGAGCTAGCACGGGCATGAGCTTGCCCCAGACGCAGAGGGTCTGCTCCCAGGGGTGGCCGAACGTGCCGGTACTCATGTCCTCGGCGAGGAACGCGTAGTAATCGCCGTCCGGAAAGACCGGGATGGGCCATTGTTGGTCGTCGGCTATGGCGTGGAGCTGCGGACGAAACCACCAGCTCGCGTGCTGCCAGTCGAGTACAACTAGGCGGTCGGTGGCGGCGAAGACACGGGTCATTGCCGCTAGGGCTACTGCGTTGACCGCGCTCTGGCCAGCCGCAAACTCGGCCGGTGTGCCAGCAAAGATCGGTGTTAGGTCCACCGTGACTGACGCAGCGGGCTCGGTTATGCCCGGGTGCTCCTTGGGTCGGAAGTGGAACCGTGCATCGAACGGGCCCCAGAAATCCTCGTACTTCTCGGACCGGATCCGCTCCCAGGCTGCAGCCACCACTTCGCGAGAATATCGGAGCTTGAGGTCGTGCCCAGTCCGGCGCGGCCTAGAGGGGTGCATCGCCGTCCGAGGTTATCCGTCACCTTGGCTGAACACACCCGGCCGCCTCATGCTGCGTCATCCATCGCAAGCAATACGCCTTGGCGAAGTTCCTGATCTTGCTCCGCCGCCTGGGAGGTAACCTCTCCTGCGTGACAGATGAGGGGATCAACTCGGGAACGCCGGATGGTCCTGGCCAGATGCAGGTGCGTGTCGCCAAGGCTGAGCGGATGCGCGCGGCGGGTGTCGAGCCGTACCCAGTCGGTTATTCGCGTACTCACATGATCGCTGAGCTGCGGGAAGCCTTTGGTGATCTTGCCCCGGACGCGTCGACCGGGGTCGTCGCCGGAGTCGCTGGCCGGGTCGTTTTGTTCCGGACAGGCGGCAAGCTGTGCTTTGCGACCGTGCGGGATGGCAGCGGAGATATCCAGGTCATGATCTCCCTGGACAAAGTCGGGGACGAACGACTCGCAGCCTGGAAGCGGGACGTTGACCTGGGTGATCACGTCGGCGTCACAGGTGAAGTGATCTCGTCGCGGCGTGGTGAGCTGTCGGTCCTGGCGGACGACTTCGCCATCACCTCCAAGGCGCTGCGACCGCTCCCGGATAAGCACAGAGGCCTAGTCGATACCGAGGCGCGCGTCCGTCACCGCTACCTCGACCTGATCACCAACGACGCGGCACGTCAGGCTCCGGTGATGCGCGCCGCCGTGATGCGGTCGGTGCGCGAGGAACTGCACCGGCGCGGCTTCATGGAGGTAGAGACTCCCGTTCTGCAGACACTGCACGGCGGCGCCAACGCAAGGCCCTTCCAGACCCACATCAACGCCTACGGCATCGACCTTTACCTCCGCATCGCGCTGGAGCTGTACCTCAAGCGACTGGTAGTCGGCGGGCTGGAGCGCGTCTATGAGATCGGGAGGATCTTCCGCAACGAGGGCGCCGACGCCTCGCACAACCCTGAGTTCACGATGCTGGAGCTCTACCAGGCATACGCGGACTACAACACGATGGCACAGCTGACCAGCGAACTCATCCAGGCAGCGGCAGTTGCCGTGCATGGCCAGATGGTTGCTCGCCGACCCGACGGAACTGAAGTCGATATCAGCGGCGAATGGCCGCAGATCAGCGTGCACGAAGCGCTCTCACATGCGCTCGGCGAGGTCGTCAGCCCCGACACGAGCCAGACGGAGCTGTGCAAGTTCGCTGACCGGAACCGGATCGAAGTGCAGTCATCGTGGAGTGCAGCGCAGATCTTGCTGGAACTCTACGAGCACCTGGTGGAGGCCAGGACCGTTGCGCCCGTCTTCTACCGTGACTTCCCAGTGGAGGTGTCGCCGCTGACCCGCCGTCACAGAGCCGACCCGCGATTGGCGGAGAAGTGGGACCTGGTCGCCTTCGGTACCGAGATTGCGACAGCCTACTCGGAGCTGGTCGAGCCACAAGAGCAACGCGCCAGGCTCGCTGAGCAGGCGCTACTGGCAGCCGGCGGTGACCCCGAAGCCATGCAACTAGATGAGGACTTCCTGCTGGCCCTCGAACATGGAATGCCCCCAACCGGCGGAATGGGAATGGGCATCGATCGCATGCTCATCATGCTCACCGGCCTGTCCATCCGGGAAACGATCTTGTTCCCGCTCGTACGCCCGCGCCGCTAGCCAGCCGCCAGTCCCAGTACTGGGCCATTGCCCGACTGCGGCCAACCCAGTCCGAGCTGGCTGAGACACTCGGGATTCGCAGGACCGCATTTCGGAGACTGGGACTGGCGAGGCACACCGGACTCGGAGCACAGCGGGCGGAAGGGAGTCGCACATGAGTCCCGAGGCGTCAGACACCGTCACTATCAGCCGCGCTGAGCTGGATGCCCTGAAGGCAGAGCTCAGGCGACTACGGCGCATAGTCGGGCGTGATACCGCTAAGGCCCGGATCCTGGCCGATCCGGGGGCCGCGACGGAGCGCCGGTGCTCACTCGTGAGCAGCTTGCCGAGGCGTGGGGAATCACTGAGTGAGTGACCGGCTGGTCCGGTTCCCCGGCCAGTCATGGCAGGAGATCGAGGCCCTGCCGCAGCCTTGCGCTGGTCGGAGCACCACAAGCCAGCCAGCACGCCGCCCACCGCCCTTACCCTGACAGGCCACCGGAGTGTCAGACCCAAACGTGAACATGGGCGGTGGTGAAACGTGCAGACCTCCGGGAGCCGGTGAGCGGGATCGAACCGCTGACCTGCCGTTTACAAGACGGCTGCTCTGCCAACTGAGCTACACCGGCGCCGAACGCCCGCCATGCTAGCCGAAGCCCGGCTGACATGCGCGGCGAGCACGCACTAGCGCCGCGCCTGCGACGAGATCGCCGGAACCCGGTAAGCGTCGGCGTTGTCGTAGATCAACAGCACGTAGTCCGTCTTGACTCCTTGCTTCTCGAGAGGAACCGTGAGCTGGCGCTCAGGCGATCTTGCACAGGGTTACCTCCATCGACGGCGCCCACGTTGTGCCATCGGCGCTGGCCTCATGGTGGGCAACCTGGGTCGAGCCGTCATCGGTGATCGTCGCCGTGCAGCGCGTACGCTCACCGAGCCACCTGATCACCTCGCCATCGACCTCCATCCGCGAGGTGTGCACATTCCCGAAGCTGTCGTAGAGCGTGGAACGGCAGCCATCGCCATCGACGCCGATGATCTCGAC
>JASHOL010000075.1 GCA_030041135.1 Streptosporangiaceae bacterium
CGGCTGGTCGGCCACGACTGCGCGGCCAGGCTCAGCTGCGCGGTCAGCGCCGCGTCGAGCCCGGTCCTGGCGGCGGAGAACGCGGCGCAGAACGAGTCGCCGGCCGTCTTGAAGACATAGCCGCCGGCCTGCTCGATCGCGCCCCGCACGATCTCGTCGTGGCGGCGCAGCGCGGCCGCCATCGCCTCCCGCTCGGCGTCCCACAGCCGGGTGGAGCCTTCCACGTCGGTGAACAGCAGCGTTACCGTGCCCGACGGCGCGTCGATCATGCCTGCCCCGCCAGCGAGCAAAGCGTCGCTGGAACGAGAAGCGGGCTGGCTGACGCGGCGCGTATCTCCGGCTTCGGCCGAGCCCGGCTCGACATGCCGGATTCCTCCGACGGCGTGCACCAGGCACGGATGCAGCACGTACGTGCCTACGTCCGGCGGGAAGTGAAACTCCTCGACGTCGCCCATCGAGTAAAAGCGGCGCTGTCCGTTCTCGTCGATATACCCGAGCAGGCCGTTCTGCCACAGTACGGAGGCGAGGTCCGTCGCCTCCTCAAAGTGCAGATCCGCCACCTCCTGCAGTGCCTCAAGATCCCCACGCGGGAACCGGTCGACGCCGATCATCCGGACGAAGGACCTGACGTCCTCCAGTACGCCGCTAATGTAAGCCTGGGTGCTGGTGAAGACTTCTGAGTAGTTGTGCAGGGCGGCGTTCTTCGGCATTAGGTCCGACGAGATCTGATTGGCGCACTGCGCGAGCTGGGAGTCGCCGAACCGCTTGGCACAGCGTTGAACTACTCCCTGGACAATCGCCGGTGATAGGCCGTCGCTGCCAGCCAGCTTCTGCCGCAGGACCTCCTCGTTCAGCTCATTACCGAGCGAAATGATGTCACGCGGGATCAGTCTGGTGTGGCTGAGCAGGTAGTCTTCGACGGTTTCTTCGCCATCAGATTCCGGCCACTGGCCGTCGAGCCCGAGCCAGTCGCGTATCGCGGGAGCGCCGCTGGCCGGGCGTCGCATCAGCAGTGACGGCGGGAGTCGACGCAACTTTTGCTGCAGCAGATAGAGTAGCGAGCTCCTGTCCCACGTCAGGACGCGTATATGCGGTTCGTTGTAGTACCGCGGTGCATGTTCTGAGCGGTAAACCGAAGACATGACGATATCGCGGATGCAGACGACGATATGCAAGCGGCCACCAAGCTTGTGGTCGCGCAACAGCCGCATGACCTGGTAAAACAACCCCTCCTGGCACTTCAGCCAGTACATCGGTGCGTGGCTGAATTCCTCGTCAACCGCGTCAAGGTAGAAATAGATCGGCTTGCATTGGCCGATGACTTCACCGAGCAGATCCTCCAGGTCATCCCAGAGCGGGTCGTCGAGATACGTGGAAAGCTGATGGGCGGTGTGCCGCTGGTTGATGATGTCCCGCACCTCGCTGTAGATCGATCGAGGCCGACGGAAGTCGTCGAGCAGCCGCGTATAGGAATGCTCGATCTCATCGGCCTGCTCATCGCGCAACTGCTGGCGCAGCTCGGGACGGCGGAGCAGGTGGGAAGCCAGCGACCGCATGATCGCGCGCTCCCAGATCTGCATCCACTTCTCGACCAGGACACTGTCCGAGAACCACTGGCACGCCTTGACCACAACTTCGGTCTTCGGCAGGCTCTGTTGCGGCACATCGGCGTAGACCGAATCCTGATGTGCCTGGAAGTCCTGAAGACGCCGCAGGTAGACCGTCTTACCAGCGCCAAGGCGCCCCGCGATGACGCGCACCATAGAGTCGTTCGCGCGGGTCGCGAGGTGGCCATACGCCGGATCGCCCCCGAAGTCGACGAACTCGCTGATCACATCGTCGATGTCGGCCCGTGACCCGTCCGGATTGCCAAACGGCCCAACAGGGTCGAGCCGACGCCGCTTGCTGCTCATGTTCTCCCTCTGCCCGGGGTTGTAGCCATTTGCAGGACTACAACAGCATCGGCGTCGCCGCAAGCCTGCTGACCTACGCCGGTCCGCCCGAGCCGCAAGGACCGGTATCCGACCATCCCCATCGGGCGCTGCGCGCGGTGGACCCGTGAGGATGGGGTCGCCCTTCGATCCGTGGATGCGCACGCACGTGCGGATGGGCGCCCGCATCGGTCCCGTGATCGCGAAGTCGCTGCACACTGCCGGCACCGTCGCCGGCTGGGAGCCGTGGACGAAGACGCGGGTTCCCCGAGGGCGCCGACTACGTGTTCCGGGCGGGCCTGGCCACTGCGCGCATCGACCGGGAGAGCGACACGGGGGAGTACTGGGAACCAACGTGTGGATAATCCACCAGGTCAGCCCGGATGCGGGGCGTCAAACCACTTCCTGGCTCGCCTGCTCCGCCTTACGGCTTCCGACCCAGCCCGCCGTAGTTGGCTAGCTCGCGGCCTTGCTCAAGGTCGCCGACACCGGGACGCCACCGGTGCAGCTGAACCAGACCGGGCTCCACCAGCTCCAGACCGTCGAAGAACCGGCTGACCTCGGCATGGGTGCGCATTGTTACCGGAGCCGAGGCCTGCTTGTTGTAGTCCCGCGACGACCTGGCCATCTGTTCGGCCGCGATGTCGCTCGCCGGGTGCGCGACAGCAAGGTAGCTGCCGGGTGGCAGGGCAGCGAGCAGCCTGGCCACGATCGCATGTGGCTCATCCTCATCCGGGATGCAGTGCAGGACTCCCAGCAGCATGAGCGCGATGGGCTGGTCGAAGTCGAGCGTGCCGGCCGCTTCTGCCAGCAGGCTGTCGGTGTCGCGCAGGTCGGCATCGAGGTAGGCGGTGGCTCCCTCTGGGCTGCTGGTGAGCAGCGCGCGGGCGTGCGCAAGCACGATCGGGTCGTTGTCCACGTAGACCACCCGAGACTCGGGCGCTGCCCGCTGCGCCACCTCATGGGTGTTGTTGGCCGACGGCAGCCCGGTGCCGATATCCAGGAGCTGCCTGATGCCTGCGTCAGCGACCAGGTAGTCCACCACTCGGCCCAGGAACGCCCGCTGTGCGCGGACGCTAGCCAGCACGTGCGGAGCGGCGGCCATTACCTGCTCGGCCGCCTCGCGGTCGGCGGCGAAGTTATCCTTGCCGCCTAACCAGTAGTCATACACCCGGGCGATATGCGGCACGCCCGTGTCGAGCCCGACCGTCCCGCTGCCTGGCTCCGGTACATCCATCTCCGTCCTGCCTTCCCCGAAGATCCTCCTGAAGCGGCATCCACGGCAAGCTTCCCGCGCCCGGCCCACCCGTGCAACCTGGCACCGCCAAGCGGTCAGCAATGCCGAAAGCACCGGGAACCGCTCTGCCGTTCGGCTCATGAGCATGACCGAGCCCCCAGGGCGCGGTGTCCCTGAGGGCTCTTCGCGACGCTCGTCGCAGAACTTCAGTCAGATCAGGTCGAACTCGTGGCTGGCGGCGCCGCTGAGGAACGCCCGCCACTCACTGACGGAGAACTCCAGGACGGGGCCGGCGGGGTTCTTGCTGTCGCGGATACCGACCCGGCCGTCGGGCAGGCTGGCGACTTCGACACAGTCACCGTTGGCATAGCTGGCCGAAGCTTTCTTCCACCGGAGAATTCCGGGATCTCCTGAGGAGAGTGGCTGTGGCACGTGACGTCTGGCCTTCCTACGTGCAGGTGCGGTTGCAAAGTCCGTACTGGCGGGAGCTGCCCAGTGGGGCAGGCGTTACCGGTGCGGCACTCATTCTCGCGCCCGGCGCACCGGCGACAAAGGCGACGCGCCCGACAGCCAGCCCAGTTATTGCCCCACCGCGACATTGACCACCGCGACGTTGGCCCACCGCGACGTTGGCCCACGGCGACGCTGGCCCACGGCGACGCTGGCCCACGGCGACGCTGGCCCACGGCGACGCTGGCCCACGGCG
>JASHOL010000076.1 GCA_030041135.1 Streptosporangiaceae bacterium
GCCTTGGCGAGCCTGGTCAACCGCTCAGCGGAGAAGTCGGCAGGTGACTCATTAGTCCGGTCGTACATGACCGCCATGCCCCACCGGCCGGGGACGGCCGTGCTGACGAAGCCGCCGCCGCCGTCGGGTCCGACGATCATCCAGAACAGTGCCCGCTTCCGCACGATCTCCGACAGGTCGGCTTCCAGCACGGCACTGACGAAGTTCCTGGTGACGTGCCCGGGCCTGGCGATGCCGAGATGTTCCCTGACCGTGCCGCGGTAACCGTCGGCGGCGACCAAGTAATCTGCCCGGATCGTGCGCCGCTGCCCGGTGCCGTGGTCTTCGCTGACCACAGTGACGCCGTCGACGTCCGGATCGAACGAGACGCACTCGGTGCTGAACCGGATGTCGGCGCCGTTGGCGCGGGCGGCCCGCACCAGGATGGGTTCCACGCTGCTCTGGTCGGCCATGCCGAACTCGCCGGCGGTGAGGTCTGGTAGCGCCCGCGGCATGTCCTGCTCGACGATCCACGTCCACTCGCCCGCCAGGCTCTGGCACTGGACCACGCCGGATTCCCCGTCGAAGGGCTGGCCGGCTGCATTGATCGCCGGCTGCACGCCCAGCGGCCGGTAGATCTCCATTGTCCGCGGGTTAATCCCGCGGGCCCGGCCCTGGATCGACACGGCCGGGTGGCGGTCCAGCAGCGTTGCGCGCACGCCGTGGTGCGACAAGAACAGCGCGGACGCCAGGCCCGCATAGCCCCCGCCGACGATCAGGACCGGCACATGCTCCTCAACCGTGGTCATGCCGCGACTCGCTTCCTGGCGACGAATCCGGGGATGTGACAGTACTCTTCCTGAAGAAGTAGCTTCCATGTAGCTTCCTGAGGAAGCGTTTTTACCGTAAGCGAGGGGACCGCACGTGTCAACCCGCCCACAGCGCCGGGACCAGCTCATAGCGGACGTGACCGCAGAGATGCCCCGGCAGGCTGGCGCGGCCCGGCGGCTGCTCATCGCGATGTCACACCAGATCGGCATCTGGCCCGCCGACCTGGAGTGCGTGAGCATGCTGGCCATCGAGGGCCCCTGCTCGCCGACCTGGCTGGCCGAGCATCTCGGCCTTACCACCGGCGCGATGACCAAGATGCTCGACCGGTTGCAACGGGCCGGTTACATCACCCGCTCGGCTGACCCGCACGACCGCCGCCGCATTATCGTCACCGCCGTTCCTGCCGCCCTGGCCGACCTCGCCTGGCGGTACGACGGCATGGGCAAGCGCATGAACGACGCCATCGCCCGCTACTCCGCATCCGAATTGGCAGCAATCCTCGACTTCATGCGCGCCGGCCGGCAGGCAGCCGACGCGGAAATCGCGCTGATGCGAGAACGCGGACACGCCCACGCCGTCCGCCGCCCCACCGGCAGATCGTAGTCGCCGTCCACAGACAAGTGCTTCCTGGCCCCTGAGCGCCCTCGCGCAGGCTTGCCGCGTCGCCGGCGTCAACGGCGCCGATCCAGTCCAGCCCACTCCTAACCGACCACCGCTGCCAGACGACCTCCGGAGAGGAATGAATGGTAAGTAGGTACTGCCACGGACCCGTTCCAGCGATACCTACTTGACATTCATAGCCTCGCCGACGCCCACGCCCGGTAACAGTGGGGCCGGTGGTGCTCATGGTGGTGCTGGCGCGGCGCTTCTTAGCCGGAGCGGCCGCGCGGCGACCGGCGTTGCCCCGCCACATCGTGGTGCTGTCGTGAGGTGACTCAGACGATAGGGGGCGGATCTTTGAGCGCTGCGGTCTTGTCGGGGTTGAGCCGGGCCCAGATCGAGGTGATCTGGCCGCTGACGGCCTCTCCGGTGATCACGATCGGCCCCTCGGACGTGTCCAGCACGAGCGAAGGGCTCGAGTTGACCTCAATGACGCGTACGGGGGGCCGCTGGTCCGGGCTCGAGCGGGTCTTGAACGCGATGAGTCTCCAGCTGCCTCTGAGGAGTTGCCGCACCCGCTCGGCGCCGATGATTGGCTGCCTGGCTGCGCGCCGGGCGGGGCCCGCGTCGGAGATAAGCACGACGTCGGGGTGGAGGAGGCTCAGGGTCCTCTCTTCGTCGCCCGCGAGCACGGAGTACACCAGCTGCTCCAGCATCTCGGCCGAGGCGGGCGCCGGACGGGGAGTCCCAGCGCCCAGCCGGGCCGAGTGCAGCTTTCGCCTGGCACGCGAGACGAGCTGCCTGCACGCAGGCTCGGTTTTTCCGAGGATCTCGGCGATGGCGGGGTAAGGTTCGCCGAACACGTCACCGAGGAGGAAGGCGACTCGCTCGGACGGGCCGAGCGAGTCGAGCAGCACCAGGAACCCGAGGGTCAGAGACTCGGCGAGCTCGGCCGTTTCCTCGGCGTCACGGGCGGTGGGCACCGGGTCGGGAAGCCACGGTCCGACGTACACTTCTCGCCGCCGGCGCTGTGCCCGCAGGCGGTCGAGGGCCAGGCGCGAGGTGACGGTTGTGAGCCAGCCCGCCGGGTTGTCCACGGTGGCGGCGTCGCGGGCGGCCCACCGTATCCAGGCTTCCTGCACCACGTCTTCGGCATCGGCCAGCGAGCAAGTGATCCGGTAGGCCAGGCCGGTCAGGCGCGCACGCTCACCCTCGAAGGCGTCGAGGCCACCCCCCGTCGACGTCGGGTTCACGCCATCCTCGGGTGGGTGCGATCCTCCGCGGGCGCCCCGGCGGCGAGCATTGCGGCATGCTGGCCGCTGGCCATCGCCGCGTCCGAGAGCCACCCCGACGGCCCCACCCAGTCGCCTGCCAGATATACCCCCGGCGCTTGGGGCACGGCGACTGCCGGCCGGCCGGCCAGGCCGTCCTCTGGACCGGGAAGCACGTGGGTGACCACGTGGGCCGCCAGGAACCTCTCCGCAGCGATCTGATCGCTGGTGATTCCAGCCAGGGTGGCGAACCGGTGAAGTTCGGCGCGGTCCAGTCCCTCGTCGCCGGCACCGTACCGCATGACGTGCACCACCGACCCTCCGGCGGGCGCTAGGGCACCGGGCGGGCAGTGGCACGCCAGGTACAAAGGCTCGTCGACTCCTATTACCACTGAGGGGTGCGGCCCGCGCAGCCCGAGGTCCAGGCACGCGGCAGTGACCGGCGGGCCGAGCTCGGGCCAGCCAGGGTCGACCGGCAGCAGCTTGCGCGCCGCGGCCGGACTGCCAGCGGCGATGACCACCGCGGCCGCGGGCAGCACCTCCCCGCCGGCCAATTCGACCTCCCATCCGCCAGGGACGGCGTTGATGCCGGCGGCGGCCTGGTGGGTTCTTATGGTGGCGCCGGCCGCCGACGCTGCCGACGAGAGCCCCTCCACGAGGCTTGCAAATCCCTCGTCGAGGTAGGAGACGCCCCGGCGGGCGGCCTTTAGCCGGGCGATGGCGAAGCCGGCTGGCATGCGTCCGAGGTCGGTCACGTACGTGGTCACCCTTATCAACATTCGGGCCAGGTCAGGCAGGTCACGACTTCCCCCAAGAGACTCGACCCACTCTTCGGCGCTGCGGCCCGCCCAGCTCGCCGCAGATACCGTCAGCAGCCGGGGGATCAGTGAGGCCAGCTGGCCTGTTGGTACCCCGGCCAGCTTGCCGCCGCGCACGACGCGGGCGCCTCGTACCGGCGGTCGGTGACCGCGGTGGGGCACCCCCAAGTCGTGCAGTATCCGCCAGGCCTCGCCGCCCCGGCCGAGGGCGTGTGGCCCTTGGTTGAACCGGTAGCCGCTCAGTTCGTCGGTGCGGGCCCGGCCTCCCGCGGTGTGTGCCTCCACCACGACCACCGGCCGCCGCGCCCGGGCGGCGGTTGCCGCGGCCGTCAGCCCAGCCAGCCCCGCCCCAATGACCACCACGGTTTCCTTGTCGTGTTCCCGCATGCAAATACGACGCCGCTGCCCATGTTCCTGTGACATGGCGCTGGAAACCAGGTGACGCGATCTCCCGCCGCGTGTTCGAGGCGCTCCGGCTGGAGATCCGCCAGGGGACGGCTCAGCCGATCGGTGGATCGGCCGAGCCGACCGGCCGGCTAGCCGACCGGCCGGCTACCCCGGAGATCGGGCTGACCGGTCGATGCCGGAGCGGCCTCGCCACTGCGAGCCTGATGTCATGACAGCAGTAGTCGAAGTACGGCACCTGCACAAGATGTACAAGGGTACGGTCGCGGTCGATGATGTCTGCTTCACCGTGCGGGAGGGCGAGATCTTCGGGATCCTCGGCCCGAATGGCGCGGGCAAGACCACGACCGTGGAGTGCATCGAAGGGCTGCGGGCGCCAGACCGCGGCACGATCACCGTGCTCGGGCTGGATCCCCGCCGGGACCGGGCCGAGCTGACCCAGCGACTCGGCGCTCAGCTTCAGGACAGCCGGCTGCCCGACCGACTGCGCGTGGCCGAGGCGCTAGAGCTGTACAGCTCCTTCTACCGGACCCCGGCCAACTGGCGGGAGCTGATGGAGCTGCTTGGGCTGGCGGACAAGCAGCGGTGCATGTTCGGCCAGCTGTCAGGGGGCCAGCAGCAGCGGCTCTCGACCGCGCTGGCCCTGGTCGGGAGCCCGCAGGTGGCAGTGCTCGACGAGCTCACCACCGGCCTGGATCCGCAGGCCCGGCGCGACACCTGGGAGCTGATCGAGGGGGTGCGCGCCCGCGGCGTGACGATCGTGCTGGTCACCCACTTCATGGAGGAAGCCGAGCGGCTGTGCGACCGGGTCGCGCTGATCGACGCGGGCCGAGTCGTCGCGGTGGACACCCCGGCGGCCCTGGCCGAGGGAGTCCAGGCTGGGCAGCGGATCCAGTTCCGCCCGTCGGTGCCGCTGGATGATGCCCTGCTCACCAGCCTCCCCGATGTCGCCAGCGTCATCCACCGAGGCGATGTCGTGGTGGTCACCGGGAACGACTACGCGCTGAATGCGGTCACCTCCGCACTGGCTCGCAGCCAGATCGTCGCCCGGCAGCTGCGGGTTGAGCAGGCCAGCCTGGAGGACGCGTTCGTCGCGCTAACGGGCCGCCGCCAGGTCGACAGCCACGAGTAGCCAATCGCCGACAAGGAATGGCCAGAGGAGGAGAAGAACGATGTCTGTCACCGCCACCCGCACGGTCCATCGCCCTCAGATCGCACGGCTGGCGCTTACCGAGCTGCGGCTGTTCGCCCGCGACCGAGTCCGGCTCGTATTCGGGATGGGCCTGCCGGTCGTGCTGCTGGTCATCTTCGGCAACATCCCCTTTTACACGCAGACGCGCCGGTACCTGGGCGGTTACAGCTTGTTCGACGCCTACGTGCCGATCCTGATCGCTTACTCGCTGGCGATCATCTCGCTCACCGCGCTGCCGATGGTGCTAGCGGACTACCGCGACAAGGGCGTCCTGCGGCGCCTGCAGACCACGCCGGTCGGGGCGGCCCGGCTGGTCACCGCGCAGCTCCTCGCCTACCTGGCCGTGGTCGCGGTTGGAGTCGTCCTGATTCTGGCAGTGGCCAGGATCGGGTACAGCGTGATCCTGCCCCGCCAGCTGGCCGGCTTCGTCATGGCCGCGCTGCTGGCTGCCGGCGCGCTGATCGGCATCGGGCTGTTCATCGCGGCGGTGTCGCCGAGCGCTCAGGCCGCCCAGGCCATCGGGACCGTGCTGTGGTTCCCGCTGATGTTCTTCGCTGGGCTGTTCTTCCCGATTCCGGTGATGCCGCCTTTCCTGCGCCACCTCAGCCACGCCACCCCGCTCGGCGCGGCGGTCCAGGCGCTCCAGGACGCCTGGCTGGGCCACTGGCCGCACCCGCTCCAACTGGTCGCCATGGCGGCGTATCTGGTGGTGTTCGGGCTGGCTGCGGTCAAGTTGTTCCGCTGGAAGTAAGGTCGGCTTGGGGTCGATGCCAGTGCCGCAGATACAGCCCGCCAACGAGATGCCGCTCGCGCACGTAGAAACACGGCGCCGGCTGCTCCCGCTGCTGATCGCCGGGCCGTACCTATTCTTGGTGATCCTGGCCCTCTACACGATCCTGGTGGAGTACGCGGATAGCCGGTCCCTGGTCTTCGACCTGGCCCTGTGCGCGCTCGCCGCAGCGTGGATCCTGGGAATGTTCACCCTGCATCCCGCCTGGTGGGCGCGGCAGCGGCCGATGGCAGTGTTCTTCGCCGGCCTGGTCGCGATCATGGCGGTACTCGTGGTGCGAGACCCCTGGTTCGGGTTCTTCAGCGTCCCCGGGTACCTGTTTGCGTTCGCGGTCCTGCGCTGGCCATGGCGGCTGGCCGGCGTCGCCGCGGTCGCGGCCCTGGCCGGCGCCGCGCAATGCTATGGCGTGCACGAGAGCACCCCGCTCGGCCCGGTCATCTACCTGGCGGTGCTGGTCGTGAACGTGGTGCCGATGTGCGGGCTGGCCTGGGCCTACCGGCTGGGTGACGTGCAGAAAGATGAGCGCAAGCGGGCACTGGACGAGCTCAGCGAGGCGAACCGGAGGCTCGAGGCGACGTTGGCCGAGAATGCCGGCCTGCATCAGCAGCTGCTGGCCCAGGCCAGGGAGGCTGGCGTCCTGGACGAGCGGCAGCGGATGGCGCGCGAGATCCACGACACCCTCTCCCAGGGCCTGACCGGGATCATCACCCAGCTCCAGGCGGCCGAGCAGGCCAGCGGGGAGGCCGCGGGCTGGCGGCGGCATCTCGAGGCCGCGGTCCAGCTAGCCAGGGAGAGCCTGACTGAGGCCCGGCGATCGGTGGGCGCGCTGCGGCCCGAGCCACTGGAGACGGCCCGGCTGAGCGACGCGCTGGCTGGCGTGGCCGAGCGCTGGTCGGCCCTGCACGGCATCCCGGTCCGGGTGACGACGACCGGCACGGCCAGGCCGGTGCGGCCCGAGGCCGAGTTTGTGCTGCTGCGGACAGCGCAAGAGGCGCTGGCCAACGTGGCCCGGCACGCGCAGGCGAGGACCGTGGCGCTCACCTTGTCCTACCTGGACCAGGCGGTCGCGCTCGACGTGCGGGACGATGGCCAGGGATTCATCCCCGCGCGGGTCGGCACGTGCGCGGCGAGCGGCGACGTGACCGGCTGGACGTTTCCGGGCGGCTCGCGGCCGGACGGCGGGTTCGGGCTGGTCGTGATGCGGCAGCGGATCGAGGGAGTGGCGGGGACACTGGAGATCGAATCGGAGCCGGGCGCCGGGACGGCCATCTCCGCTTGCGTCCCGGCCAGGAGCCCGGCGTGAGCGCGCCCGGTGCCGGGCCTGGGGAGGCGGGCCCGCCGATCAGGCTGCTGATCGCCGACGATCATCCCGTGGTCCGCGACGGGCTGAGCGGCATGTTCGCCCGCGACCCTGGGTTCGAGGTCGTCGGCGAGGCCAGCGACGGTGCGACGGCAGTCCGGCTAGCCGGGCTCCTGCGGCCCGACGTGATCCTCATGGACCTGCGCATGCCCGGCCTCGACGGCCTCGGCGCGCTGACGGAGCTGGCCCGGCAGGGCAGCACCGCCCGGGTGCTCGTGCTTACCACCTACGACACCGACGCATACGTGCTGCCCGCCATCGAGGCTGGCGCCACCGGATACCTGCTCAAGGACGCACCGCGCGCCGAACTGCTCCGCGCCGTGCGGGCCGCCGCGCGGGGCGAAGGCGTGCTGTCGCCGCCGGTCGCCACGCGGCTCATGAGCCGGGTCCGTACGCCCGGCGTCCAGCCGATCAGCCAGCGCGAGCTCGAGGTCCTCGAACTGGTCGCCGCCGGCAACACCAACCGCGAGACAGCCGCCCGGCTGCTGATCAGCGAAGCGACGGTCAAGACCCACCTGCTGAGCATCTACGGGAAGCTGGGCGTGAGCGACCGCGCCGCCGCGGTGGCCGAGGCGTTCAACCGCGGCCTGCTCGTCCCAGGATCGCCGTCCGGGTAACCAAGGGGCGCAGATCACTGTCGGCAGGCCGCCGCTAGCGCCAGGCAACCCTGCCGAGAGCGACCGGGATCCCCCGCCTGGCTGCCGCCGGAATCACATGTCGCGCGCGGGTGTGGACCGAGCCGTCCAGGCTGGCGCACCGGGATGGCCGCGACGGGCGCGTGATCGCGGCCACCCC
>JASHOL010000077.1 GCA_030041135.1 Streptosporangiaceae bacterium
GCTCGAAGGCGAGCTTGTGTGCACGGCGGTCGGCACGCTGGTCGAGCGGGGCGTGGGCTAGCCTTCGCGGCCAGCCGCAGAGAGAGGACCAAGGCGTGAGTGAGCTGGCGGGGCGCGGTGGTGCCAGGCCTCCGGATCGAGGGACGAGGGACGAGGGAAGGCGCCGCCTTGGGGCGCCCGGCCGGCGAGCGGGGGACACCGCGTGAGCGAGCGGCTTAGCTACGACGAGGTCGAGGCTGGCGCCGAACTGCCCGAAGTGAGCTATCCGGTCACCAGGCTGAGCCTGGTCAAGTATTGCGGCGCCTCTGGTGATTTCAATTTCATTCACTGGAACGAACGCATCGCCAAGTCGGTCGGGCTGCCGGATGTCATCGCGCACGGCATGTTCACGATGGCCCAGGCCGGCCGGTACGTCAGCGACTGGGCTGGACCGCAGGCGATCGTCACGGAATTCGGTGTCCGGTTCTCCGCGATGGTCGTCGTCCCCGACGACGACAAGGGAGCCACGATCGAGGTGAGCGGGCAGGTAACTGACAAGCTGGAGGGCAACCTTGTCGCCGTCGCCCTCACCGCCCGGTCAGCGGGCACCAAGGTGCTGACCAGGGCCACGGCGGTAGTCCGACTGCCCTGAGCTTGCGGCCAGTGACAGCGAAACAACCCGATTCCGCGGATTCGGCCGTCGGCCGGCCTGCCGATGCGCCCGATCACGTGCACGAGCTCGCCGGCCTTCGCCTGGCGGCCCGTCAGGCCAGAGATTTCGCCACTGCAGACGATCTCCGTAACAAGATCGGAGAGCTGGGCTGGCTCGTCACCGACACCGCCACCGGGTACGCGCTCGCTCCGGCCGCCGCCGAGCCGCCGGCGCGTGCCCCGAGGTACAAGGTGCTGGCGAACCCGGCCGCGATCCCTGCGGCCGGGCCAGACCTTCGCGGTGGTGCTGCCCGCCCGGCCACGATCGGGCTGCTGGTCGAGGGCTGGCCCGACGACCTGCGCGGGTGCGTGGATGCGCTGCTGCAGCACGCCCCGGCCGGTGTTGTGATCAGTGGACTTGACGTCGGGAACCAGGACGGGGCCGGCGACACGCTGGCTGAGCTGGCGATGGCCCATCAGGACCGGATCGAGGCGTGGCACGTAGCCAGCAGCCCCGGCTGGTCGGCAGGCCGCAACGCGCTGCTGCGCGCCGACCCCGCTCCAGTGCACGTGATCATGGAGACGTCCACGATCCTGACTGGCGACGCGATCACCCCCCTGCTGGCCGCGCTGGCCACGGGCGGAGTGGTCGCGGCCGGCTGGCGCGGGGCCGACCCCGACGCCGACCTGCTGGGCTTTCACGACTCCGGTCCTGGTCGGGTCAGGGCGCTGCTTGGCTACCTGATGGCCGTGCGGTCGGAGGCGGCGGCGGCAGTCGGGGGCCTGCCGGGGAAGGCCAGGTTCTACCGCAACGCCGATTTGGAGTTCTCCCTGCGGCTTGGCCGGCTGGGGCGCCTCGTGGTGCCGGACGAAACGCTTCCAGTGCGGCAGGCGCGCCACCGCGGCTACCACGACAGCGATCCCGCGTACCGCGAGCGCGAGTCACGACGGAACTACCGGCGGGTGCTCGACCTGCTCCGTTCCGGCGGCGAAGCCTGACGAGCGCGGGCCGAGCCCGTGCTGTGCCGCCTGATCAGCGGTCTCGGCGCTCAGCCGGGCCGGGACAGGCACCCGCCGACGGCGGAAGCGGGGGGTGTTTGTTACTCCTCGATGTACTCGTCGATCGTCTCTCGCTCGACCTGACCGGTCGGTCGCAGCGGACGGCCGCGAGTGCTGATCACCCCGCCGGGGACGAGCCAGCGGGAGAACTTCTGCTGCCGTGGCGCAACCTCGGTCTCCGCCGCTGGCTCCCCGTTCTTCACGACCAGGCTGCGACGGAGCCATCCGTAGCCGCGCCGGGGAACGATCGCCCCAATCGCGCCGGTCAGCATCAGGACCCAGCCGACGACCTGCAGGTTGAGGAACGACGGACTGCGGGTGATGGCGAAAGCGAAGATTGCGCCGATGGCCACTAAGGCCAGCGAGGTAGCAGTCTTCATGGTTGCCTCGATCCCTTCGTCAGGCGGGCCGCCGGATGGCGCCCCGGCATTGCCTCGGGCAGGTCGTGATCACGTCGCGGTGCGGGAGCGGGGCCAGGCGCACGAGCAAGACCGGCCTACAGCTCCGTGCCGGTGCGGGCGGGACCATAGACCTGGTCGGGTCGGCGCCGCGGGTCCCGCGTGTTCCGCATGGACCGGGCGGCCACGCCAGTCAGCAGCGTGCCGATCGCGATGCCCAGCACCAGGTCAACCGCGGCTGTCGCGGCCTTCGCGGTCAGCGGTGCGGTCGTGCTGAACGGATACAGCACTGCAAGTAGGGTGGCCAGGCTGACGATCCAGCTGAAGAACGCGAGCGGGCGGGGCGTGCTGAGTAGCAGCAGGTGGATTAGGGCCGTGGCGACGATAGCGGCACCGGCAGCCGCGAGCACCACGCCGGTAGTGTGCGCGTCTGCGTAGGCGCCGTCCCTGCTCGGAGCCAGCAGCGGGATTGCGAGCAGCCACCGGCACACGAGGACGCCCGCGAGAGCCACGAGGCCAGCGACAACTGCCGTCGCGATGCCGCCTGGCCAGAGCCTGGATGCGTCGACTGTCAAGCCCGTCTCGCGCGAGCCGCTGCCCGCCACGCTGGGGGAAGTCATCGTTACCTGCCTTATGTACGTATGTGCTCAGGCCGACTTAGCTCTCCCGCAGACCGGGCCTCAAACACGCGATGGAAATCGCCAGCCGCCGGCCTGGGTGACCGGCGGCTGGCGACGAACGGAGCGCGGCTATCGCATGGGCGAAAGTCACCAGTAGTACCAGCGGCGTCGCGGGCGGGCGGCGGTCTCGCCGACCCGCAGCAAGAACCCCAGCAGCCAGAGCACGAGAGCCGCGATCGCGATCCACCACAGGACATGCAGCGCGAATCCGGCCGCGCCCAGCAGCACCACGATCACTAGCGCGAGAAGAACGATAAGCATCTGAACCCTCCCGTAGGCAGAACCTTGGACCTACCCGGTAGCTGGTCGTCAAACGTCGGGCCCGCGGCCCGCGGCGCTGCCTGCCTGGCCCCGGCGGACGACTAATGGCCGGTGACGGAGAGTTCGCTCGGCGAGGACCGGTCGAGCACGTCTCCGTTCGGCTGAGCCCGAGCCCGCCAGGCGCTGTCCGATCACGAGCGCTGGATGCGCATGTGCATGCGCACCGACGTCCCCGCGGCGCTCGATCGCACCTCGACTAGGTCGCATACCTGATTGACGAGCCAGAGTCCCTGACCGCCTGGCTCTCCCGGCGGCGGACGGTGCAGGCCGGCGAGCGGGTCGGCAATGTGGCCGGTGTCAGTGACCTGGCACACGACCTCGCCGTCGGCCCGCCACGCAAGCGCGACTCCGCCAGTTCTGGTGTGCCGCAAGGTGTTGGCCGCGACTTCGCTCACGGCGATCATCAGGTCGGTGACCTGGGCGGCGGCGAGGCCGGCCCGCTCGCCGGCGGTCGTTACCATGGCGCGCACCTGGCGCAAGTCCGACCTGTACTCGACCGCCTCCGCGTCCGGCGGCGGACTTGGCAGCGGCACCTGGCACCAGGCGGGAATCGCGCCCGGCCCTTCGTAATCCGCATTCGTGCCCACCTCATTGCCGCGGAACTGCCACCGATGCGCACGGCCGGCTTCGGCCAGCACCGAGCGCGGCAGCGTGGCCGCGTCATACAGGCACAGCACGTCGACCGCGAGCCCGGCCAGGGCCTGCTCGATCAGTGCCTCGTGGCGGACGGCCTCGCACACCTCCGCGCGCGAACGGCCGGGCCAGATCGACTCGCTGACAACACGGACCGGCCCGCCGGGATGCGCGTCGCAGAACGCACGGAGGGCCGGGGCGATGCGAGCCGGATTGCGGCCCAACTCGGCCATGTCGGCGGTGCGGATCGCCGCGCCGCGCGGCCAGTCAGGCGGGGCTGCCAGGAGTTTGGGGACAGCAATCAGCACCGGCTCGGCGGCAGCAACGCCTGCCTGCACGAACTCGTTCAGGCACGCGCGGTACTCGGCCGCGTCACGGTAAAAGAGCACCAGGTGACGCGGGCCGCTCGCAGTCGCGCTCTCAGGCACCGTCCATCTCCGGGCCCAACACCTCACTGCCGCGCAACACGGACCGCATGGCCCGACCGATCACTTTCTCCGGTGGCGCTGACACCAGAGGGCCGGGATCGCACCGTTGAGCCAGTTGCTGCTCGCACCTCTACTTCCCAAGCCGGCCGGGGCTATGCGGATATCTCATGGCTCGCCGCGGCCATGCGGGGACCAGCGTGGAAGAACGCGCGCACCTAGTATGAGGAGGTAACGGCTTCCTTGCCAGGTTCGAGCTTCGGAGGTAGGGCATGGACGGTCTTGCGCTTAACTCCGAACAGCGCGATGGCAGCACCGTCGTGACTGTCGGCGGCGACCTGGACATAGTAACCAGTGTGGCGCTCGATGACTGCCTGACTCAGGCCCGCACGGCAGGCGGGTCCGTGATACTCGACTTGTCCGCGGTCGACTTCATGGACACCAGTGCGCTGGCGGTGATCGTCGGCCACTGGAAGAAGCTGGAGGCGGCGGGCGCCTCGCTCGCGCTGGCCGGGGCCAGGTACCGCTACACCAAGACCCTCTGGATCACGGGTCTGGCCGACCGGCTTGACCTGTACGACAGCGTCGACGCGGCGCTCCAGGCGGTCAGCCCTGGCGGTTCGGCCGGCGGCGGCCGCTAGAGCGCCTGCAGGCCGGGCGCTCCGGCGACCACGGAACATGGGTGAGGAACGGAGGTGAGGGTGCCGCTCCCTGACCTGGCCCTGCAGACGGCGAGCCTGCTCAGGCTGTCCACGGCCACCGAGGAGCGCGCCCTGCACCAACTCGCGGGACTCGCGGCGGATCAGGTTCGGGGTTGCTGCGCAGCCAGCGTCGGCGTCTGGCGGGCCGACGAGCTCGCAGCCCAGGCATCGAGCCACCCGGACGCGACCCGGCTGACTCAGGTTCAGCTCGACCATGACCGCGGGCCGATGCTCGACTCGCTGGCAGGCCGGGTTCCGGTCCAGTGCGATGACACGCTCGGTGATCTTCGGTGGCCGGAGTACGCGACGGCGGCCGTCCGGCTCGGCGTGCGCTGCTCGGTGACCTTGTGCGCGGGTGACGAGGCTGTGGTCGTGCTGAGCCTGCTCGGGCTTCGTCCCAGTGCGATGTCCCTGGAGCAGCTGCAACTGGCTGAGCTCGTCGCCGCCTTCAGCGCAGTCCTGGTCGGTGCCGTCGCTGACTACCGTGACTCTCGGCTGACCAACGTGCAGCTTCAGGACGCCGCAGCGGGGCGGGCGCTCGTCGATCAGGCCAAGGGCATCCTGATGCACGCGCTGAGCTGCAGCGCGGATGAGGCGCTCGCCCGGATCAGGGACGTGTCCCAGCGCAGCAACTTGCGGGCGACCGAGGTGGCCGCACGGGTCATCGACGCGCAGAGCGGCCGTGCTGGCGAGGCCGGTCTCCTGGATCTCAGCTGGGCGTCCGGCCACCGGACAAGCGGACGCCGGCCTGGTCCGCGAGGGCCAGGGTGAACCGTCCGAACGCGAGCGGTCTGCGGGCTGTTGTGCCGATACGCTGAGTGGACGCAAACACGGAGGTAGGGCTGCCCCATGGCGGAAGCTTCGGGCCGGGCGGCGGCGAGCGAGGCCGTAGCCGGACTGAGGTCCCGCAGTGCCGCACTGCGCCAGGCGGCGGCAAACCCGAACGCCAGCCAGCAGGAGCTGCTCGACGCGGCGCTGGCCGAGCTGGATGGGGCGATCCACGCGCTCACGGTCGGCGGTAACGGCGCAGCCGCTCCGGGTAGCGATGACCAGGCCAGGGGCGCGCACTCCGACCGGCGTCTCCTGCACGCGGTCTTTGCTCAGGCTCCGGTCGCGCTGCTGGTCGTCGATCCTGATAGCACCGTGCGCCGGGCCAACGCCGCCGCCTGTGAGCTGTTCGGAGTAGGCCCAGGTTACGCGACAGGAAAGACGCTCATCTCCATGGTCGAGACCGCCAGCCAGGCGCCATTGCGCTCGCAATTGGCCGCGGTGCTGCGCTCGGGGACGGCTGCTACCGTCGGCTGCAGACTCCTGGCCGCCACCGGTGCCGTGAGCTGCCAACTCGGCATCCGCGTCCTCAGCCTGCGCGGAGACGAGGACCGGTTGCTGGTCGCCGCGGCCGCCGATACCGGGTCGGCCGGCCCCGAGCCGGGATCTCGCAGTCCTGGAAGCTCGCGCGGCCGCGGCAAGTCCCGCGAGACCGCTGACCAGCAGATCGCCGCCCTGACTCGCCGCAACGACCTGCTGCTGACCGCGGCGTGCCTGCTGCTTGACAACGCCGCCGCGAGCGAGTCGGTCATCCTCCAGCGCTGCGCCCGGCTCCTGGCCGGTGACCTCGCGACCTGGGTCATCGTGGACGTGCTCAGACGGGGGGCGCTGCGCCGCCACTTCGTCGCGGGCCCGGAAGACCCCACCGCGGCCCGGCTGACCCAGGCGATCTCTGCGGTCGTGCCAGAACCGGAGGCGCTTTCCTCCCGCGTCTGCGACTCGGGTAGCTCGGTCCTGCTCACGCACGTCGAGGACGAGGAGATGCTCGGCCGCGACGCTGACGGCGCAGCGTTGCTGCCTAAGCTTCGCGGCGTCTCGGTCCTGTCCGTTCCCGTGACCGACGACAGCCGTTCCTTCGGCGCCCTGACGCTGGTCAGGGATGCGGCGGCTGGCGCCTTCCGGCTGCCGGACGTCGGCCTGGTCGAGCAGGTAGCCGACCTGCTCGCCCGGGCTATCGCCGCGCGCCGGCTGCTCACGCGCCAGACCGAGGCGGCCGAAGCGCTGCGGTCAAGCCTCCTGCCACCGGTGCTGCGGGCCGTGCCCGGCGTCGAGATCGTGGCGGCGCACATGCCGCCGACACGGGGCCGCGAGGTGGGCGGTGACTTCTACGACGTCTACCCGACGCCCCGAGGCTGGGGGGTGGCGATCGGCGACGTCTGCGGCAAGGGCGACGACGCCGCTGCCGCGACCGCGAGCGCGCGGCACGCCATCCGAGTGCTCTCGCACTGGAATCCCGATCCGGCCGAGGTCCTGCGCGGTGCCAACGAGATCATGCTGGCTGAAGAGTTCGGCAGCAGATTCGTTACCGCCGACGCGGCCCATCTGAGCTGGGACAACCGGACTCTCCTGGTGCAGCTCGCGAGCGCCGGGCACCCCGGCCCGGTGCTGCTCAGACCGGACGGGAGTACCCGGCTGCTGACGGGCGGAGGCGTCGCGCTCGGGATATTCCCTGACCCCGAGCCGGCCACCCAGGAACTCCGCCTGGAGCCGGGCGACGTGCTGTTTTTCTTCACCGACGGGCTGACGGGAGCCCGCAGTCCCCAGCAGACCTACCTCGAGGAGATCCTTACGGACAGGCTGGCCAACCTGACCGGGCGCCCGGCCGCGGAGATCGTCTCGGAAATGCGCCGGGTTGTCCTCGAATTCTCAGGGGGCGTGCTGCTCGATGATCTGACGATGCTGGCGCTGCGGGTCGGCCTGCCACCGGAATCCTGACCGGGCTTCCCGCCGTCGGCAGGCCGACGCCACGCCCGCCCGCGTGTCCGAGCCGACGCGGCAGGACATCGAGCAGGCGGCGCTGGCGGCGGAGAAGTCGAGTGGCATGGGCACGCCAGGCCGGCCCTTTGACCGGCGCTCGCCCTTCTTCATCGGAATGGCCGCCGCCGCCGGGGTCGCGGTCACCTACGGGGTCGCGGAACTGGTGATCCGGGCCCGTGTCTGGCATGCGGCCGGCGCCTACCAGCTGCGAGAATCGGTCTTCGTGGTCATCGGCTGCCTCCGGCTGCCCGGCCAGCTGGCGGCCCTGCCGCCATCGGACAACGATGCGGTGGGGTGCCCGCAACGTGCGGGTTTACCCGCCGGGAGGCCAGGGAAGTTGCGCTAGCGCCACGCGTGCCGGCCAGGCGAGCGCGGGACCGAGGGTGAGGACATGCTGGAGGAACGCGCGGCGGCTGGCGCCCGGGTGGCGTTCGTGCTGGGTGGTGGCGGGGTCCTCGGCGCAACCCAGGTCGGGATGCTCAGGGCGCTGCTGGAAACGGGCATCCAGCCCGATGTCATCCTGGGTACCAGCGTCGGTGCCGTCAACGGCGCGGTCATAGCCGCTGACCCGTCCGATGCGGGCGTGGCCAAGCTCGCCGATCTGTGGCAATCGATGACGGATACGGGCATCTTCAGCGATACCGTGCTGGCCAGGGCGGCAACCTTGGCCAAGTACCGCACGCATCTTTACTCTCCTGCTCCGTTTCGGCGCCAGCTTCGGGAACACCTTCCAGAGACATTTGAGGAGCTGCGAATACCGTTCCAGTGCGTGGCGGCGAGCATCGAGCGGGCAGGGGCGCACTGGTTCCGCTCGGGCAGGCTGGCGGACGCGGTCATGGCCTCGTCCGCGGTCCCCGGCCTGCTTCCGCCCGTGCCGATCGGCAGTGAGCACTTCCTGGACGGCGGCCTCGTCCACTCCATTCCGGTCGGACGCGCGCTCGCCCTCGGCGCAAAGGAGATCTACGTGCTGCACGTCGGCAGGATCGAGCAGCCGCTCGCGCCGCCCCGGTCTTTGTGGGATGTCTGCCTGGTGTCGTTCGAGGTGGCTCGGCGCCACCGGTTCGTAGAGGAAATGGCCGGGCTCCCTCGTTCCGTGCAGGCCCATGTGCTGCCGAGTGGCGAGGAGAGCATGCCGCTCATTTCCATGCGTTATCGCGGCCAGGCGAAGGTGAGGAGCCGCATCGAGCGCGGCTACGAGGCTGCCGCCGCCTATCTGTCGAACCTGCCGGTGACCGGATGAGACCGCCCCACCCGCTGGTTCGCCGCATCGTGGTTGACCCGCTGTGGGTGCCGGTCGCCGTCGCGCTTGCTGGCCTGTTCCTGCTAGTCGCGTGCGCCAGCGTCGTCGTCGCGCCCCTCGCTACGAGGCGCCGGGTCACCCGGCTGGCCCTGTTCGGCGCGCTCTATGTCCTGGTGGACGCGTGCCTGCTCGTGTGCTGCGCATGCCTGTGGATGGCTCACCCGGTGCCTGCGCGGCGCGGCGAGCGCTGGGCCGACGCGCACGCGGCGTTGCTGCGCCGCGTGCTGGTGCTGCTGGTCGCCGCCGCGCGATCGCTGTTCGGCTTCCGGGTGAACGTCGAGGAGTTGCCGACGGCGGAGACACTGACCGGCCGGCCGGTGCTCGTGCTCGCGCGGCACGGTGGGCCTGGCGACTCGTTTGCGATTGTCGAGGTGCTGCTCTCGCGTCTGCGCCGGCGGCCCGTAATCGTGCTGAAGGACGTGCTGCAGTGGGATCCCGGGCTCGACGTCGTCCTGAGCCGGATGCCCGCATGCTTCCTTCCGGCCAGGGGCACTCGGCGAGACTTGCCTGGCCGCATCGCGGCGGCCGCGCGAGCGCTCGGGAAGCGCGACGCGATGCTGCTGTTCCCCGAGGGCGGCAACTGGACGCCGCGGCGACACCGCAACGCCCTGGCCAGGCTGTGGGCCCGCGG
>JASHOL010000078.1 GCA_030041135.1 Streptosporangiaceae bacterium
CGCCATCTGGGCGCCGGCCGCGCGGACGTGCTGGGCTTTTCCTACGGCGGCGGCGTCGCGATGCGGGTCGCCGACCAGCACCCGGACGTCGTCCGCAGCCTGATCCTGGCCTCTACTACGGCCTACCGGGACTTCCAGGACGAGCTCGAAGCGTCGGCCGACTATCACCAGCGGGGTGCGCTGTGCACCGAGATCGACTTCGCCGACCCCGAGCTGACCGGGCCAGACGCTCCCGATGGCGCGCTCAGCCGGGCCATGGCCTTCGGCGGCGCGCCCCGCGACGTGTGGCAACTAGGCCGACTCGGCGAGTGGCACGAGGTTCTCGCCGGCGTCCGCTTCTCCAGCGACTGGAACGCGCCGTACTCCGCGGGCATGCTCCGGCGGGCCGCGCCGGATGACCCGGCCAGGGCGCTGACAACGTGGGGCGGGCCGGTGCTCATCCTGCAGGGCCGGCATGACATGGGGTTTCCGGTCGGCGTCGCCCGTCGGCTGCACGCCGAGGTCCCCGGCAGCGTGCTCGTTGAGGTACCGGACGCGGCGCACATGGCCCACTTCGACAACCCCTCAGTGTGGATCGAGGCCATCCGCGCGTTCCTCGGCTCCCGCTGACCCGACTTCGTTCCCGCTCTCTTCGTCTGCTATCGGTGTCCGACTGTCCCTGTACGATGCGGCCGATCGCCGGATAGGCAACCAATGGGCGGCAGGAGAGAAACGACCGCTGACGGCCAGCTTGACGACAACGACCCGACGCCGCTAGCGGGCGTGGTCGAGAACTTCGGCGCGGCCTGCGAGGAGTCGCGCCAGATACTCGCCGCGCACTCGCTCGAGCACGTCGTCGACAGTGCCGTGGCCGGCGGCCCGGTCAACGCCAGGTGGATCGGCTGGCACATGGTCCAGGAGTACGCCCGTCACAACGGCCACGCCGACCTGCTCAGGGAGTCGATCGACGGCGCGGTCGGGGAGTGAACCCAGGCCTAATAGTCGACGTACTGCCGTAGCTCGAACGTGCCGAACTTGCCGGTCGGATGCCGTGACGACACCTCGATCGCTTCCGCCAGGTCGGTGCACTCGAGCACGGCGTAACCGGCGATTTGCTCCTTGGTCTCGGCGAACGGCCCGTCGGTAATCAGCACCTTGCCGTCGCGCACCCGCAGCGTCTTGGTCTTGCGAGGGCGGTCCAAGACGCCGCCGCCCACCAGGATGCCGCGCTCCTGCATCTCCTTGTCCCAAGCCTCGCGGATTCTGACTTCCTCAGGATCCTCGATGTCCTCGCTCTCGTCTCCGTTCAGGACCGACTCGTCGATGTAATGGATCATCATGAACCGCATCAGGTCTCCTCCCCTCCGCCAAGCGGTCGCCCGGCGCGACCGCGTGTCAGCCGCCAACGATCTCTGACAGGCCGTTGTCATCGGTACGACGGTCGCTGACCGTCCACCTGGACACGTTCGTACATCTCTTTTCACCCACGACGCTCGCTCCGGACTACAGACCGCAGATAGGCTGACGGACCGGCGAGCCAGATACCGTGATCTCGTATGTCAATCAGTACCTGTTCGTGCTCCATAACGCCGAGCCTCGCATCAACTTCCGACATTTCGAGCACTCGCACGTCATTGCCCGTCCACTGGGTTGCATCGTGAGCGAACGCTTGAAGCTGCCCAGTCCAGCCGCTGGCGTCCGCCGAGATGTGGCCGGGCCCAACGATAAGTACGTCAATATCGCTCTCGGGGCGCATATGCCCATCGACGGCGGAGCCGAAGAGCGCCGCAAACGCCGGCGGTATCGGCCAGCTCGAGAGGACTGCGCGCATTCGCGTCAAAAGTTCGTCCCGCTGGTGCGCCAGAGCAATGATGGACGGCGCAGCAAGGTGTTTGCGGTTGAGACTGTAGAGCTTTGACGGACCAGCGACAGCTACGCTCACGATGCCCTGCCGTGCCAGCCGGTCGAGTGCACGTCGAACGCCGTCCGCCGAGTGCCTGCCGACCAGTCGGTGCACCCCCCGCCCGGTGAATGCGGACTCCGCCCCGGCAAGGGCGACAAGAACATCCCCGTCCACGGTCGGGGTAATGACCTGCAGCGGCCGGTCGAGCTGCATTGGCGTGAACTCCTGCCGATTATTCCGATCACTTGCCGAGTATAGTCGGCGCTTGCAGACTATAGGAGCCATTCAGTCGGCCTGCGAATGTCGGCGCTTTCCGCCAGACTGGTGCAGTCAGCGGGCAGCGCGGAGGGGCAATCATGCACCGCAACTCACTCTCGCCATCTGCGCCAGCGGATCCCGGCCCGGAGCGATAGCACATGCGACCGCTGCGGCTCATTCTCGACGGCTTCGGCAGCTACCGGCACGAGACCGAGATCGACTTCACCGACGTCGACTTCTTCGCGCTGGTCGGCCCGACCGGATCCGGCAAGAGCACGGTCGTCGACGCCCTCTGCTTCGCGCTGTACGGCACGGTCCCCCGCTGGGACAACGAGAAAGAGGTGCGCAACGCCCTCGCCCCCTCGGCGAACGCCTGCCATGTCAGCCTGATCTTCGAACTGGCGGGCGAGCGCTACGTCGCGGTCCGGCAGCTGCAGCGCGACAAGCGGAACAACGTCACCACCAGGGCCGCCCGCCTCGAGCGCCTCGATCCTTCGGTCCCGCGGGACGCGCCGCTCTCCGCGCTGCTCGAAGCCAGCGTCGAGCAACTCGCGGAGGGCCCAGAGCAGGTCAAGCTGAAGGTCACCGAACTCCTCGGCCTCAGCTACAGGCACTTCACTCAGTCCGTGCTGCTGCCGCAGGGCAGCTTCTCCGAGTTCCTGCGCGCGAGCCCGGCCGACCGGCAGAAGCTCCTCGTCGAGCTGCTCGCGTTCGGCGTCTACAAGGACATCGGCCAGCGCGCCCGCATCCGCGCCGAGCGCGCCGAGGACCTGCGCAAGATCGCCGAGCAGGCCCGCGACCAGCTCGTCGGCGCCACGCGGGATGCGGAATCGGCCGCCGCGGTCCGGCTCGAGGGCCTCACTGCGCTGGCGCAGACCGCCGACACCAGCCTGGCGGAGCTGACCGAGCTTGACCGCCATGCTGCCGCAGCCCGGCAGCAGGCCATCGATAAGGGGAACGAGGCGCGCCTGCTCGCGGCCCTCCGCATGCCGACCGAGGTCCCGGATCTGGCTCGCCGGATCGGGGCGGCCGATTTGCTGGTCGCGGACTGCCGGATTCGTCGTGATGAAGGGGAACGAGGCGCGGCCCGGGCAGCCGAGGTCCGCTCCGGACTGCCGGACAAGGCGGCCACGCAGCAGCAGCTCGGGTACTACGCCCTCCGCCGCGAGCTGGAGTCCGAGGCCGAGGGCCAGCAGGGCGCGCTGGCCGCCGCCGCCGGCCGGGAGGAGCGGCTTGCGGCCGAGCTGCAGGCCGCCGACGTTGAGCTCACCCGCGCGCAGGAGGCGCTCGAAGCTGCGCAGCGCGCGCACGCGGCCGCCGGCCTGGCCGAGACCCTGCACGTCGGCGAGGACTGTCCCGTATGCCGCCAGCGGGTCGCGGTCCTGCCGCCGCACCAGACCCCGGCCAGCGTAAGCGCCGCCAGGACCTCGCTTGATGCCGCCAAGACGGCGCAGCGGCAGGCGGCTGCCGCCCGGCACGAGGCAGCCAAGTCCGCGGCCTCGGCCAAGTCGGCGCTGGATAACACGCTGAACCGGCTGGAGAAGGCGGCTCAGGTCATGGCCGGCACGGCGCCCGAGGCGGAACTGGCCGCGCTGCTCGACGCCATCACCGCTGCCGACCAGGCGGTCGCCGTGACACGCACGCAGGCCACCGCGCTCCAGACGGAATTCGCGGCCGCAGAGAGTGCGCGCGCCGCGCTCACCACGGCTGAGGACAAGGCCTGGGCCGCGCTCGGGACCGAGCGCGACCGGCTGGTCGCCCTCGGCGCGCCGGCCGTCGGCCTCGGCGCGCCGGCTACCAGCACCGTCGCCCAGGGACTCGCGGTCGCCTGGACGACGCTCACGGACTGGGCCGCGGCCGAGCGCGGCGAGCGCGAGAAGGAACTGCCTGAGCTGAACGAGACCGCCGCCAAGCTGCAGCAGCGGCTGGCCGATGCCGTCGCCGCGCTGGCCGGCCTGCTGGCCGAGCACGGCATCACGGATGTCGACCCGCCGTCGAAGATCCCGGCGGCCCTGGCTGAGGCGCGTGTCCGGGCCGAGGCCGAGTTCGGCCGGATCCGGGAGGACCGCAAGAAAGCAGCGGCCCTCGACGACGAGATCGCGGCCCGCAATCAGGAGGCAGCCGTAGCCTCGATGCTCGGCAACCTGCTGCGCGCGAACCGGTTCGAGAGCTGGCTGTGCAGCGAGGCCTTGGATTCACTCATCACCGAGGCGTCCGCGACGTTGCTTGAGCTGTCGGGCGGCCAGTACGAGCTTGACCAGGACGAGCGCACGCATGACCTGGTCGTCATCGACTACG
>JASHOL010000079.1 GCA_030041135.1 Streptosporangiaceae bacterium
GCGCTCGAAACACAGGCCGAGCACACTGGCGCGGGCGTGGTAGAGCCCCGCGACGGTGGCGGCGAGGCCGTAACCCGCGCTGCAGCCGATGACCAGCGCGGCCTCGCCCGCGCCGGGGCCGGCCGCCGTCCCGGCCGACCCTTCCTGCGCCTCGGCGATCATCTCGTCGACGACGGCGGCGCAGCCGGCCGGGTGCGCGTCAAGCAGGATGAAGCCCATGCCTGCCGGGCGGATGACCTTGGCGACCACGCCGCCACCTTCCTTCCGTCAGTCGGCCGATCAGCAGCATATTGCGACGCTGCCTGACAGGATCGCGTCGTGGACGAGATACGCGACCAGCGCGAGTGCGCGCCCGTCACGGTCATGCCCCAGCTGTCGGTCCGGCACGGCCGCGCGGCCGTCGAGTTCTATAAGGCCGCGTTCGGCGCCGTCGAGGTCTACCGCGTCGGCGGTACCGACCAGCACGAGGCCGTCGTCTCCCAGCTGTCGGTCGGTACCGGGTCGTTCTGGGTTTCCGACGAGTCGCCTGAGCACGCGAACTTCAGCCCGGAGTCGGCGGGCGGTGCCACCACCCGAATGCTGCTCGTCGTCGCTGACCCGGACGCCACGATCGCCGTGGCCGTGGTCGAGGGTGCCGTCCAGATCCGCCCGGCGACGAACGAGCACGGCTGGCGGCTTGGCCGCATCATGGACCCGTTCGGGCATCACTGGGAGATCGGCCGGCCACTGATCCCCTGGCCGCCACCCCGCCCCTAGTCCACGGTCAGCGAGGTCGGGAACGTTGCCGCACGCGCGGCTACTGAGCCGGGGACTCCGGAGGCTCGAGCGCGGTCGCCTCAGGGAAGGACGTCGGACCCTGACCCGACAGGCTCTTCTTGACCGAGTCGAGGATCGTCAGGCCCTGGCCGACAAGCCCGGCGGCGATCTCGCTGAGCCCGTCGGCGCCGTTCAGGACGCTGACGTTCGCCCCGGCCAGGCCGGCCGCCGCTTCCCTGACGATCTGCGGCAGCTGATCGATCAGCATCCGGTCAAGCGCAACTCGGTTGTTCGAGGCGGCGGCCGCGGCGAGCACCTCGGTCCGCCGCGCATCGGCCTCGGCCAGCACGCGGACCTTCTCGGCCTCGGCCTCGGCCGGCTTGACCACCTCGGCGATGAGCTGGCGCTGCCGCAGTTCGGCCTGCTTGTTCGCGAGTTCGGTCTGCGCGGCCAGCACGCTCATCTGCGACTGCGCCTGCGCCAGCGGGCCGACCTGAGCCGACTCAGCCTGGGCCTTGTCGATCTCGGCCTTATAGCCGGCTTGGGCGACGGCCGTCTGCCTGGCGTACTCGGCCTGCTTGCGCTGGGACTCCTGCTGCGCCTCGGCCGCCTGCTGGTTGGCCTGCGCCTGGGCGATCTGGGCCTGCCGCTGGATGGCGGCGTTATGCGGGGCAGCCATTGCGTCGATGTAGCCGCTGTTCATGTCGTCGATCGACTGGATCTGGAGCGAGTCGACGCTCAGTCCGATCTTGGCCATCTCGAACTTGGACCCGTCGAGCACCTCGGTGGCGAGCTTCTGCCGCTCGGTCACGATCTCTTCGACGGTCATCGAGCCGATGATCGACCGCAGGTGCCCGGCGAAGATCCGGCCGGTCAGCGTGGCCATCTGATCCTGGTCGGACAGGAATCGCTGACCGGCGTTGACGATGCTCTCCTCGTCGTTACCGACCTTGAAAGCGATCACGGCCCGGACGTTGAGCGTGATGCCCTGCCGGGTCACGCACTGCTCGGTGACTTCGGCCTCTCGCATGGCCAGGGTGAGATAGCGCACCTTGCGGACGAAGGGGACCACGAACGCGCCGTGTCCCGTCACCACCCGGAACGGCGCGCCCTTCATGCCGTAACGACCCCCGGAAATTAGCATGGCCTCGTCTGGGGCCGGCACCCGGTAACCGAACATTGTTTCACTTCCCCTATCAGCCAGTGTGCGGCGATATAACCCCCGTGGATAGCGCGACTAGCTTAACGCCGCATGTCGTCTATGTAGCAATGTCATCGGGAAAGTCGTCAAGGGGATCTGACCAGGCGCTTACGTCCACCGTGCGGAGGCCTCGCGACTCGATTATCAGGACCTTGGTGCCCTTGGGCAGCGGCTCGGGCGACCATGCGATGAACGATTCTGTGCCCCCTCGCACCTTGCAGTGGACCTCGCCAGGCCCGTCGGCGCCTCGCGTCGCCACGGTGACCACGCCTATGCAGCCGATGAGCGCCTCATCCTTTGCCACCGGCCATCACCCCAGGTGCCTGTCTGCCATGGACCTCATTATGTAGTCGAACGGAAAGTCGCCGGAGCCGCGGAATATGCGGGCAGGGCAGTCCGTTACAACTACCGCCGGTGCGCATGTGTCCCCCGGGCCGCACCTATCGCCTTCGCGGAATACCGTCAGGCTGGAGCCGCGATGCGCCACTCGCCGAGAGGCGACCTCGCACCGGCGCTGGCACGCCCTCGTGAGCAGTCGCTCCCGGGGGCGTCGTCATGTCAGCGGATCCTGGCGGCGCTAAGCTGCCTGCCCAGCACGGACGGGGCCTCCACCAGCGACGGGCCGTACCAGGTCAGGTGGCGCCCGCTGACCAGCGCGGTGCGGCTGCCGGGAAAGGCCTCCGGCCCGTCGGATGCGGTGAACCGGTACGGCTCGTCGGGCAGCACTACCAGGTCGGCGGCGACACCGCGCAGCTCATCGATCCCGACGCGCGGGTAGCGGTCCCCGTGACCCGCATAGATGTTGGTCACGCCGAGCCGTGCCAGCAGGTCCCCGGCGAAGGTGTCACTGCCGACCACCATCCACGGACGCCGCCAGATGGGGATGACGGCCGCCTTGGCCAGGCCAGCCGGAAGGCGCAGCCACGCTTCCTCGGCGGCGTCGAGCCAGGCCGGCGTCGTTTGCCTGCAGGCCATGGTGATCATCCGGCGCAGCGATCGCAGCGCACCGGGCAGGTCCCTGATCTTGGTGACCCACACGGCCAGCCCGGCGGCGCGAAGCGCGTCGAGGTCGGGGCCGCGGTTCTCCTCCTCGTTGGCCAGCACGACATCGGGGGCCAGCCCGATGATCCCGGCGATGTCCGGGTTCTTCGTACCGCCGATGCGGCTCAGTGCCAGTTCCGGCGGGTGCGAGCACCAGTCGGTCGCGCCAGCCAGCAGACCAGGGTCAAGCGACGCCACCGTCTCGGTCAGAGAGGGGACCAGCGACACGACCCGGCGCACGACGGCCGGCACGAATACCCGGTTACCCAGGTCGTCCGTGCACTGATCCGGCGCGCGCCAGCCGGCAGCGTCCCGCACTCTGTCCCCCAGACCCTCTGACCGCCCCCATTCTGAACGCAACGGCCCGCCGATACCAGATCTCGCGGCCGTCGGCCGCTCGCATACGCTGGGGCTTCGGCCGCCCGAACGGGCGGCTGCACGCGCTCCAGGAAGGCAAATCCGATGACCGACGCCCTGCCGGAAACGGTACTGGCGGCCCTGGACGACCCATTTGCCCAGCTGACCGGGTCGCTGGCAGGCACAAGGAAGCTGCACTTCGAAGTCGCAACGACCGAGCAGGTCAGCCCGCACATGCAGCGGCTGGAACTGACCGCGGCCGAGCTGGACGGCTTCGGCTACCTGCCTGGCCAGGATGTCATGCTGCTCGTCGCCGCCGAGGGCACCAGGCCGGTGCGGCGGCGTTACACGATCAGGCGGCTTGACCCTGAGCGGCGCGCGCTCACTCTTGACATCGTCTTGCACGGCGAAGGGCCGGGTGAGCGATGGGTACGGTCGGCCCGGCCGGGTGACCGGATCGAGGGCATCGGGCCGCGGGGCAAGATCAGCCCGTCGCCCGAGGCCGACTGGCACCTTTTCATGGGAGACGAGTCGGCGATGCCTGCCATCCTGGCGATGACCGAGTCGCTGCCAGGCGACAGCGAAGCGACGGTCGTGCTCGAGATCCCCGACTCCGCGGATGAGCAAGAGGTGGCCGCCTCCGCGAGGACCAGGGTGAGCTGGCTGCACCGCCTCGGCGGCCAGGCCGGCGATCCGGCCGCCCTGTCGGCGGAGGCGGCCGAGGTCGAACTGCCCCGCGGCAGCGGCCACGCGTACCTGCTGGGCGAGGCGAAGGTCGTGCTCAGGCTGCGCGAGATCCTCGCCCGCCGCGGCCTGGCCGAGGACCAGATGTCACCCAAGGCGTACTGGGGTCGCGGGCGGGCCAACGCCGGCCACGGCGAGCCGGCCCGCGACGCCTAGGAATCGGCGCAGCGCGACGACCCCACGCGACGACCCCACGCGACGACCCCGCGGGAGACCGCTAGCCGGGGACCAGCGCAGCCGCGATCTGGCCGACCACGCATGTCCGACAAATCGCCGCTCGCTCGAATGGCCGTGCGGCTTTAGTGTCGCGGGTGCGACAGTAAAACCGCTCAGCCATGCACACCGCCGGTATTTTGTCAGACTTTGCGCCGGAGGCGGCATGTTAGCCAGAGCTGCGGGCGCCTGCGCCGTTCCGTGCGGATCCGGGTCTTCATGCTCCGGGCATGCAGGCAGATTGCCGTCGAGTCGGTCCTGATAGATCGGGGTTAATGCGGCCAAGCCAAACCGTCGTTCTCTCCCAATAGGAATAAAGCTGCTCCATACTAAGGAGAACGAGCCGTAGTCCGCTTCTGCCGAAGGGAGCACTTCGGTGGCATCCGCAGTGGCGGCTGAGGTTTCCGCGCTGCTGGCTAACACGTCCGCGCGCACGCTCATCCTCGGGATCGACAAAGCGGGCCGCGTACGCCAGCATGACCGCAGTGCCGGTGATGTGCTCGCCGAGCCCGGCACGCTGATCGGGACCGAGCTGAGCAGCTTGCTCGCCAACCCCGACGCCCCCGGTGCGGCCACGCTGCAGGGACTTATCGATAGCGCGATCTCCGACCGCGAGAGCTCGGCCGCGCTGGCTTTCAGGATGGCGGACGGGTCGACGACCGACGTGGTCGTCAGCGTCCAGCCGATCCGCTCCGACGACCCGGAGTTGGTCGCGCAGGTAATCATGCGCATGGCGCTGCCGCCGTCAGAACGGTTCCTCGACCCGGCGGTGATGCGCCACATCATGCTGGAGGGCGCGGTGCGCCGGATCGGGGGTGCCCTGGACATCGACCAGATGGCGCCCGAGCTGATCGCCATTCTGGTCCCGCATTTCTGCAACTCGGCCGGGCTGGTGGTACTGGAGAGCCTGATCGGGGAAGACGAGTTCCCCGCCGAGACCCCCGACGGGTCCCATCCGGTCCGGCGCCTGGCCGTGGCCCACGACGACGACAACGGTGCCTGGGACGCCGCGTTCCCGACCGGGGAGATCCTGTACTTCCCGGCGAACACGCCCTACACCAGGTGCATGGACACCGGCAAGCCGGTCATGGAGGTCATGAGCAGCGCCGACGCGTCCAAGATCGCAAGAACCTGGACCCGCCTGCCGGTCGCCGAGCTCCTGGCCGGCGTGTCCATGCTGCTGCTGCCGCTGATCGCGCGGGACGTCATGCTCGGGTTCTTCGTGTGCGTGCGCCGGGTCGGATTCCGCCGGTTCGATGCCTACGACATGGAGATCGGCATGGAGTTCGCGGCCCGCGCCGCGATCTTCATGGACAACGCCCAGCGCTACAGCCGAGAGCGGGCCACCGCGCTGACACTACAGCGGGCCATGCTGCCAACCGGCCTGTCGGCGCCGTCATCGGTCGAGGTCAGGCACCGCTACCTGCCCGGCAGCAAGCTGATCGAGGTCGGCGGGGACTGGTATGAGTCGATCGCGCTGCCGGGCGGACGCGTCGCCCTCGTCGTCGGTGACGTGGCCGGGCACGGGGTGCGCGCGGCGGTGACGATGGGGCGGCTGCGCACGGCCATCCACACGCTGGCGATGCTCGAGCTTCCGCCAGCCGAGACGCTGCAGCAGCTCAACGAGCTCATGCAGGAGCTTGGTGCGCGCGAGCCGCACTTCGCCACCTGCGTGTATGCGATATTCGATGCGGTGGCGGGCACCTGCGAGGTCGCCTCGGCCGGCCACCTGCCGCCCCTGCTCGTCCGGCCGGACGGGTCCAACGAGCTGCTCGATGTTTCCCCGGCGCCGCCGCTAGGGGTCGGGACAGGCCCGATCCAGAGCCGGACCCTGCCGATCGCCGACGGCAGCCTGCTGGTGCTGTACACCGACGGGCTGGTGGAGAAGCGGAGCAAGGACATCGACGAGGGCCTGGCCCGGCTGCGGGACATATTCACCCCGGACAGCGTGGAACTGCCGCTCGAAGACCTGTGCAAGGCGACCCTGGCCGGCGTCTGGCTGGACGAGCAGCGCGATGACATCGCGGTGCTGATCGCGCGCCTGCGCACGATCCCGTCAGAGAACATCGTGCGCTGGACGCTGCCCGCCGAGCTGACGTCGGCCCGAAAGGCGCGGTCGCTGATCAAGCGCCCGCTGCGCAAGTGGGGTCTCGCCGAGCTGATCCCGGCGGCCGAATTGCTGGTGTCCGAGCTGGTCACCAACGCCGTCAGGTACGCCCAGGGCAAGATCGGACTCCGGCTCATCCTCGAGGGCGGGCTGGTGTGCGAGGTGCTTGACGACTCGGCCGCGCTGCCGCGGCTGCGCCACCCCGATGAGGAGGACGAGCGCGGCCGCGGGCTCCAGGTCGTCAGCCAGGTCGCCCAGCGCTGGGGCGCGCGGCGGTCACTGTCGGGGAAGGTCGTCTGGTGCGAGCTCCCCCTGCCGTACACGTGACAAACAGCGACGGCTAGTCCCGGCCGGGGCGCGGGCGGGACTAGCCGTCGGTCTTTGATACCCGGTGGCGGCTGCCCCGGCCCGCGTCGGGCCGGGGGCTGCCGCCGGTCTGGTTCCGGTCAGGCCGGAGTGGCCGGCGCCTTCCGGGTGTCTTGCTTGATCGAGATCTTGCCGTTCTTCATGAGGCCGATGCGCTGCGCCCGGCGGGCGATCTGGCTGTCGTGCGTGACCAGCACGACCGTCAGGTGCAGGTCCTGCCACAGCTTCTGGAGCAGGCCGATGATCTCGTCCCTGGTTCCCTCGTCCAGGTTCCCCGTCGGCTCGTCGGCCAGCAGCACGGTGGGCTGCTTGACCAGGGCCCTGGCGATCGCGACGCGCTGTTGCTGTCCGCCGGACAGCTCGGACGGCAGGTGCCGGGCCCGGTCGGCCAGGCCCACGTCCGCCAGGGCCTGCGCGGCACGCGCCCGGCGGGTGGCCGGGTGGACGTGCTGCGGCACGAGCGCGGTTTCGACGTTCTCCTGCGCGCTGAGCGTTGGCACGAGGTTGAACGTCTGGAAGATGAACCCGATCTGGTCGGCCCGGATCTTGGTGACCTGACCCTCCCGCAGCTGCGCGAGGTCAACGGCTCGGCTGCCGTCGCCGAACTCGATCTGGCCGTGCGTCGGCCGGTCGAGGCCGCCGAGCATCTGCAGGAGCGTCGTCTTGCCGTGCCCCGTCGGCCCCTGAATGGCCAGCCACTCGCCGTCGGCGATCGTCAGGTCAACGCCCTGGAGGGCGCCCACGATCTGGCGGCCTTTGTGGTACTCCTTCGTCACACCCGTCAGCTTGTACATCACATCTCTCCCTGGAAGGCCGCGGTTCGCGATCGGTCGGCTGCTCGTCGCGTCGTCACTCGACCCTCGCAAGGGCCATGGCCGGGCGCAGCCGGGCGGCACGCCAGCCGCCGAGCGAGCCGGCCAGCAGGCCGCCCAGGATCGCGAGCACCACTGCCGCGGCGATAGCCTCGCCGGTCACCGGGGCGCTCAGGTGCACGGGCACGCTGTGGCTCGCGGTGGTCCCGAGCCGACGGAACCCGCCAGTGAAGGAGCCGCCGCCGCCGCCGGGGAACCCGCCGCCACCACCACCGCCGGGGAACCCGCCGCCACCGCCGGTGAAGGTCCTGGCGCCACCAGGCGTGGCCGAGCCGGTCGTCGGTCCGATGGCCGCGGTCAGCGTGCCGGTGGAGTGGCTGACCAGCGTCGACCCGAGGAAGCCGAGGCCAACGCCGACGATGCCGCCGATCACGCCGATGACCAGTGCCTCACCGACGACCTGGCCAACCACCCGCCGGCTGGTCCAGCCGAGCGCCTTAAGCGTGCCGAACTCCCTGACCCGCCGCGAAACCGCCGACGCGGTCAGCAGGCTGGCCAGCACGAACGCGGCCACGAGCACCGCGATCGCGAGCCACTTGCCCAGGCTGTTCGCCAGGTTGGAGGCGCTGGACAGCGAGCCGGTCAGCTCGTTGTCGAGGTTGTTGGCGTTGGTGACCGTTGCCTTCGGGTAGGTCCCCGAGATCTCCTTCGACACCGGGTTGATGTTGGAGGCACTGTTGGCGGCCACGTAGATCGTGTTGACGTCGCCCTTGAGGCTCTTGCCCGCCGAGGTGCCAAGCGCCTGGGCCCGCTCCAGCGGGATGAAGACCTGAGGCGGGTTGCTGGCCGCCGACTGGCTGACGATGCCGATGACCTTGAAGTTGGTCTTCGCCAGGGTCACCGTTGAGCCGACCGACAGCTTGGCCGACTTCGCGTAACCAGAGTCGATGACCGCGACATCGGAGTTCGAGTCGGCGGCCGTGAACGTCTTGCCCGACGTCGTGGTGGCCGAGCTGAGCGGGCCGAGCGCGGCGCCGCTGCCGCTCACCAGCACGCCGTCGACGCTGACCGTAGTCGGCTGCACGAGCGACCCGCGCTGTCCTCCGCCGCCGCCGCCGGGGAACCCGCCGCCGCCTGAGCTCTCGCTAGGGATCGTGAAGCTCGTCTTGGTGTCGGTCAGGGTAAGGCCGCCCGCGGCCGCGGCGACGTTCTTCATGCCGCCGATCGAGGTGACGTCCGAGTCCGGCAGGGAGCCGAGGCCCGCGCCGGTGAGGTTGTCGATCGAGATCGTCGTCCCGGCCTTCGGCCGGGTGCCGCTCGAGCCGCCGAAATTGAAGAAGGTCCGGGCGCCGCCGGTGAAGCTGCCCGCCGTCGGAGTCTGGGTCACCGTGATGTCGGTGTCCAGCCCGTAGAGCGAGTGCAGCACATCGCTCTGCGCGTTCTTCACGCCCGCGGACAGTGCCGTGACGGTTATGACCAGGCCGATACCGAGCGCCAGGCCGATCGCGATGATGCTGGCCTGCCGGGCGCGCCGGCGCAGCTCGCGCCTCAGGTAGACACCGAACATCCGTACTCCTCGCACCGTGAGATTTATCTACGGGGCACGGTCAAGCAGCCAGGGACCATGCCCGCAACAAGCCAGTCGGCCTGAGCGCTACCGATGCTGGCCCATCTTCCTGAGTGGATGCTGAAAAGGCTCTGCGAAGTAACCCTATGCCAGCGCCCGGCCACAATGTCGCTTCCGGCCCAAGGCGATAGGTCCTAGCCCGGTGTGCGCCACGTCACGCTGGTCAGGTGGCTATACGGCCTGCCCCGCGGTCCGGCGCGCCCGATGGGCTACGGGCCAGGAACTGCCCGAGAGCGCTCAGCGCGGCGGTATCGGCCTCCAGATCTGCCCAGCTACCGTCGGGATGCTGCGACCCCACGAGGAAGCCCGCGGCCCTCTCGGCCGCGTCCGTTGCCGTCTGACTGCCCGCCGCCAGCAGCGCCAGCAGCCCGCGGGCGGTGGGCAGCGGCGCCGAGGGCCGAGGACGTTCCGGCCGCGAAGGCCCGCCCGACAATGGGCATTCCCAGCCGCCGTCGCCATTCTGGCGCGCCAGCAGCCACCCGACGGCCCGCGCCACCGGTGGCTTCCCGGCGAGAACCCCGGCCCCGATCAAGGCCCTCAGCACAGCGGCGGTCGCCAGCAGGTCGCCGGTGCCCTGCTCGCCCGGCCATGAGCCATCGGGCAGCTGAGCCCGCAGCATCCAGGCGACGCCTCGCCTGATCGCCGGAGAACCCGGCTGTCCGGCCGCCGCCAGCGCCAGTACCGCGCAGGCCGTCACCTCCGCCGACACCCCCCGCCGCTCGCCCTGGTCGAACAGCGGAAGCCTCGTAGCCAGCGCGCTGGCAGGCGCTGCGCCAAGTCGCCCCCAGCTCCCGTCCTTGCACTGCTGGCCCGCTAGCCACCGCAGCGCGAACGCAGTCGCCTGCAGCTGCCCGGACGCTGCTGACAGGCTCACCTTCCGCAGGGCCAGGGCAACCGCAGCCATCTCCCCGATCCCCGCAGGCACGCCGGATGCTTTGGCGGCCTCACCCGGCGACGGCTCGTACCGGCCCGCGAGCCACCTCGAACGGAAGCTGAGTTCCTCCTCGACGAGCCAGGCCGCCGCGGTTTCGAGCGCCTGGTCGTCGCCGGCCAGGCCCGCATCGGCCAGCGCGGAGACGGCAAGCGCGGTTCTCGTGGCCGATGGCGAGCCGGTTTCCAGCCGCAGCGGGGCGCTGCCTCCCTCCCATTCGGCGGCCGTGTCGAGTGCGGCCAAACCCCTGGTCAGCACGGGACCGCCCAGACGGTGGCCGAGAAGTTCAAGTGCCATCATCGAGAACAGCCATCCGGTCCGGCTGCCGCGCCAGGATCCGTCCTGCGACTGAGCGGCGACGATCCAGTCGCCGCACTTGCGCAGCGCCGCGGCGCGTGCGGTGGCGAGCGGAGCCACGTGCAGGCTCCGGCGGTAGGCGCGCAGGCCGCGGTCGAGCCCTGGGAGCCGGCTCACGCTGGCCGACCCTTCCCGCGCTCGTCCGTCTGCCGCGACTCGCAGTTCGGCCAGCCCGAACGCAAGCCCGCGAACCGGCCGTATCGCACCCAGGACAGCAAGCGGGATAAGCGTCGGCCTCCCCCACTCTGGCTGGCCGGCGACCCGCACGGGATGTGACGGCGGCAGATAGATAGCTTCAGGCGGGGGAACGAGGAGGTCCTCCCACTCGGCCTGCCCGAAGGCGGCAAGCCAGACCTGGCCCGCGAGACCGACAGAAGCCAGGCCGCCTGCGTCCCGGATCCAGCCCGCGGCCAGGGCCATGTGGTAGGCATCGGGCGAGTCGCCGGCCAGCCGCAGCGCCGTGTACGCCAGCACCGACACGGTCAGGTCGCCGCTGCCGGAGTGACAGCCGGACCAGCTGCCGTCGGCATCCTGCCTCGACCTGATCGAGCGTGCGGCCGCCGCCGTCAGGTGACTGGTCCTGATCCCCGCGAACTGGTGGTACAGCAAGTCCTCGGCATCCATGGCAACCCGTGGGGATTCGCCGGCCTGCCAGCAGCCAGACGAATCCCGCGCTTCCAGCACATGCCGCGTGGCCCGTTCGAGCGCGGTCATGGATACGGCCCGGCGCTGCGCGGCGGCGGGCGGAGCGACCGTCACTGCCCGGCCGCTTTGGCGCGTTCCTGTACGACCTGCTGCGCGACAAGCTCGACGGGCTCCTTGATCCCTGGTTCGGGGCCCTCGGCTGGCCGCACAATCCGAGCCACCTCGGCCCCGCCCGCCGACGCCGTCCCCTCCGGTGACCCGGTGTCCGCGGCCGAATCGGCCGCCCCCGCCGACTTGGGCACCGCCGCCGATCCGGCCACCTCAGCCAACTGATGCCCCGCGACCACGGGTCCGCTGGCCTCGCAGACGAGCCTGGTCGCCATGGAGCGCAACGCAGCCGCCGCGACGCGCACCCGCGGCTGCGGTCGGTGGAGTTCTGCCGTGCTCGCTTTGGATGGCACCAGTGCGCGCAGCACCCACTCGGCTGCGCGACGACCGCTGCGAACCGCGCCTTCCATCGTGTCGGGCCAGCCCGTGCTGGTCCAGGCACCAGCCAGAGCAAAGCCTGGCAGGTTCGTCACCTGATCCGGCCGGAACGCGGCTGACCCTGGCATCGGGCGGAACGTTGCGCTGCGTTCCCTGGTGACGAAGAAGTCGTCGACTCGCGCCGAGACGGCCGCGGGGAACAGTCGCTCGAGCACAGGCAGGAATTCTTCGCGGATAGCGGCAGAAGGAGCATCGACGAACTTGTCGGCCGCCGGAATGCTCCCGGCCAGGTACTGGCCCGTGTGCAAGCCTGCCGATCCGGTCTTGTCGACAATCCACCGCAGCGCAGACTCGCCGCTGGCTGCGAACGGCAGCCTTGTCACCCTGGACTCATACATCACATGAATGCTGACTAACGGCGATGGCGCGAGCTTGCGCCAGGCATTCACGTTCGCCGAGAGTTCGGGCGGTACCAGTTCCGTGGCCGACCATGCCGGGACCGCCAGCACCACGCCCGCGGCTTGAATCTCGTCACCGTCTTGCTCCCCCAAGTACGTGCGCGCGGGCTGACTCGCGTCGGTCAGCGAGTCAACTCGGACGCTGAATCCGCCGCCTCGTCTGCTCGACACCGCCAGTGCTCGCGTGCTCACCCGAACATCGGCGCCGAGCCTCGCGAGCCGTTTGCCGGCCGGACCTCCGTGGAGGTCCCGAAGGGGCACCGACGAGATCCCGATGTCCGCACGGTCTCTGCCGTTCAGCAGGGCGGCGTTGATTACTCCCGCGGCGGTGGCCAGATCGGAGTGTTCGGGGACGGCGTTGAGCACCGGCACCAGGAACACGTCCCAGAACTTGCGGAGGGCTTCTTCGCCTTGGCCGTGTCGGCCGAGCCAGTCGGCGACGCTGGCGCGGCCCGGCTGAGACAAGTCGCTGAACCACATCGCCATGACGGCCGGCACGACACCCAGCCGCGCGCCCCGGCTGAGCAGGCGATAGCTGGCGAGAGTTCCCGCCAGGTGCAAGGGTGCTGGCCACGAGCTGCGCCGGATCCGCTGCGGACCTACTTCGGCGAGCACGGTCAGATCCAGCCGCGACTGCAGGTCAACCGCCTCGATGACGCCGAGCCTGACCAGCAGGTCCTGATAGGCACTGAAGCACCGGAAGAACGCGTGCTGGCCGTTGTCGATCGTCAGGCCGCGCCGGCCGAATGACCAGGTCGCTCCGCCGAGCCAGGGCCTGGACTCAAGCAGCGTCACCGGCAGCCCGGACTCGGCAAGTTCGATAGCCGCCGAAATGCCAGCGAGGCCGCCGCCAATGACCACAACCCGGTCGGCGGTCACCTGACACCGCCAGGCCAGCCGGCCGAGCTTGCCCCCAAAAGGCCGCAGAGACCGTGGTAATCAACGTCTAATGCGCGCCGCACAATTCACCCGACCGAATTCCCCAAAGCCGACAATGGCGCCGCAGCGCATTTATCCACGCGGCACAGCTCGTCAGCATCAACCCCCGTGAGCTGGACACATCCGCCCCTCGCCGGTCATTTCCCCGGCCCGGCGCAGCCAGACGCATCCGGATTCTAGCCGACCTCGCGCTGCCTGCCCACGGATCCAGTTACTCAGGGCCCGCTGGCAGAACCCATTCCCTGAGAATGCGGTCGGGCAAAGCCTCACCCGCGTGCGCTGCGGCGACGCGGCTGCGCGCGGAGCCGGCGCCGCAGCTGGCCCGTCCCAGTCGCCCGAGCCGTAGGGATGCCTGACTGATCCGAGTCCCGGACGCGGCGAGCGACCGGTCGCTGGCGGAGGCGCGCCTGCGCCCGGCTGTCAGGAGTCCATAAAGTGCGTAAAAGTCGCGGTTTATATTCAAACTCTTAATGGTTACAGCCTGCGACGCAGGCGCTAGCCCGTAGTGCTCTCGCCACAGGTCTGGCCGCTCATCCTGTTTCAGCTGTCGCCAGCCTAATCGGATGTTACGCTCCCATATCGTCAGCCGTTTCACGCTGCCCGCAAGCGATACGGCGAACACTCCTCACACTGGGGCCTTAGTTATGGGATTGCGTCACCGGTCCATCCGCCTCAGGGTGGGCATTCTGATCATCGTTCCAGTGCTCTGCCTCATGGCGCTTTATGGGTTCGTGGTCAGCATCACGCTGGGCAACGCCCTCGCGCAGGCTCATGCCACGGCTGCCAAGAACCAGTTGCTGACGCTCAGCAACTTCGAGGAGCAGCTGTACAAGGAGCGAGCTCTCGCCGTCCTCGTGCTGGCCAGCCCGAGCAGCACGCAAATGGCATCCGCCCTGGGCGCGCAGGAGGACACCACGGGGCAAGCGCTGGCGTCAGTGGACACCGCGCTCCGCTCGCCATCGGTACTATCTGGCGCATCCGCGCAAGAGCAACAGGCAATATCCACCCTTGATCGCGCGACCGGCCAGCTCGGCGCGATCCATGCCGACGTCGCCGATAGCAAAATCACCATGACGCAGGCCCTGACGGCTTACACGGCGATAGTCGACGACGCCGACGAGGTCATCAAGGGCGCCCTGGACGAGCAGCCAAACGTGTCCATTGCCACGCAGGCCGTCGACGCCGTCGCGCTCGAGCAAGTGGGTCAGACCGCGGTCGAGGAAGGCAACCTGCTATCGGGTGAGCTCGCCCGGGCCAGCTTCCCGCTGGCCGACCGGACGTACTTCGCCCAGCTTGCCGCGGCGCGCAGCGACGAGCTTGCCGACACGCTGCCGCAGCTCGAGCCGGCCTACCGGCAGCTGATTACCAACGCCGTCTCGCCGCGGCTCAGCACCGGGCTGGCCACGCTGGAGTCCGTCATCATCGCAACGCCGTGGCGGCACGGCGCACCCCCGGCAGTCATCAGCGGCAGCCGTATCTTCGGCGCCTACGAGGCCGCGCTTAACGGCGCAGTAACGACGATCGGTGACGACCTGACCAGCCGCTCCCAGCAGTCGGAGAACGACCTGGTCGCCGAGCTGTTCCTGGCCGGCGGTCTCGGCCTGATCGGGATCATCGTGTCGATCGGGCTGTCGCTGTACGTCGGCAGGCGCATGATCGCGCAACTGCGCGGCCTGCAGGAGTCGGCAACGAGCATCGCCACTCAGAAGCTGCCGACGGTTATGCAGCAGCTGCGGGACGGCGAGGCCGTCGATCTGCCCGAGTACGCACCCGCAAGCAACGTCGCCACCGGCGACGAGATCGAGCAAGTGCAGCTCGCCATCAACCTGGTCCAGCAGTCGGCCGTCCAGGCCGCGGTGGACGAGGCCAGGCTGCGCCGGGGCATCGGCGACGTGTTCCGTAACCTGGCGGGCCGGAGCCAGTCCCTCCTGCACCGCCAGCTGACCCTGCTCGACGGGATGGAGCGCAGGGCCACCGAGCCAGACGAGCTTGAGGACCTGTTCCGCCTCGACCACCTGACAACACGCATGCGCAGGCACGCGGAGGGCCTGATCATCTTGTCGGGCGACGCCCCGGCGCGCGGCTGGCGCCAGCCAGTGCCGCTTGTCGACGTGCTTCGGGCCGCGGTAGCCGAGGTTGAGGACTACACCAGGATCCGGGTGTTCTCCCGCACCAAGTCCGCGATCGCGGGCCACGCCGTTGCCGACGTCATTCACCTAGTGGCTGAGCTTGCCGAGAACGCGACGGTGTTCTCGCCGCCGAATACGCCCGTCCGGATTCAAGGCGACGTTGTCGGGCGTGGCATCGCGGTCGAGATCGAGGACCGCGGCCTGGGTATCTCTGCCGATCGGCTGGCCGAGCTCAACGCCGACCTAGCCAACCCGCGCCAGTTCGACCTGTCCGACAGTGACCGGCTCGGCCTGTTCATCACCGGCCAGCTAGCGCGCCGTCATGGCATCACCGTCACGCTGCAGCCGTCGGTCTACGGCGGCACCACCGCCGTCGTCCTCCTGCCGACCGACCTTATCGTCGATGAGAGCGCGTTTGTGCCGGAACGAGCGCTTGAGTCGGCCTCACCCGCCGGCCTGCAGGCCGCAGGCCCGCACGTAGCACTCGCCGGAGCCGAGCGCGGCCTGCTTATAGCAGGGAACGGCGACGGCGGCCTCAACACCAGCACCGACTTCCCCGGACTTCGCGCGGTTGACGAGCCGATCCTCCTGACTGACTCCGCGCTCCCGCAGCGGACGCCCATCACCCGCCGGGGCCTGCAGTACTCCGCGGCCGATGACGAGCCCGATCCGGCCCAGACCTCCGAGCCGCCTCCTGCTGACACGGCCCAGCCCGCTGCAGCCGCGACCGTCGCGCAACCTTGGGCCGTCGGCCCGCCCTCGCCCAGCGGTGCGCAGCCGCAGGGAGACGACGCTGATGCCCGCATTAGCACCGCCGAGGTGAGTGACCTTGGACTACCCGTCCGGGTCCGGCAAGCCAGCCTCGCGCCGCAACTGCGTGACAGCCGACCGACCATGACTCCCGCCTCAACTGTCGGCGACGAGACGAGCGGCTCGCCTGAGTCCGCGCGCAGTACCATGAGCGCGCTGCAGCGCGGCTGGAGGCTCGGCCGCGCCGATGCCGACGGCACGCTGCCCAAGCGGACCGCGGACGCAGGTCCCGGCTACGACGTTTTCCGCAAATCCGCTGCGCCCAAGCCCGCGGATGCTGGAACGGATGAAGCCGATCAGGAGTTACCGACTAGCACCAATTCGGGATCGGCAGGGGAGGCCACGTAATGAGTCGGCAGGGCGCACTGGACTGGTTGCTGGACGACCTAGTCGAAAGGGTTGCGCAGATCGAGAAGGCAGTGCTGCTGTCCAGGGACGGGCTGATGATCGGCGCGTCGGCGACGCTGAGCCGAGAGGACGCCGAGCACATGTCGGCCATGGCGGCGGGCTTCCAGAGCCTGGCCAGAGGCGTGGGTCAGTATTTCGAAGGCGGCGAGCCACGGCAGACGATCGTGGAACTGGAGACGGCGTTCCTGTTCGTCACGGCCGCCGGCGAAGGCAGTTGCCTGGCCGTCCTTGCCTCCGCCGACGGCGACGCGGGCCACATCGCCTATGAAATGGCACTGCTGGTCAGGCGCGTGGGCGAGCACATGGCAGTCAACGACCGGCCGTCGATAGACACGGCTGAAGCAGTGTGACCTCAGTGCCCGAGGATCACTGGCTTGATCGTGATGCGGGTCCCGTGGTGCGTCCTTACGCGCTCACCGGAGGCCGTACTCGCCCGCGCGGCGAGAGCTTCGACCTGCTGGCCGTGGCGCGGTCAGCGGTCGACGCCAAGGCGATCGACCGGATGATGCTCGAGCCTGAGCAGGCCTACGTGCTGCGGCTTTGCCGGAAGCCGACGTCAGTCGCGGACCTGGCATCCGACCTCGACCTGCCCCTCGGGGTTGTCAGGATCATGCTCTCTGACCTGCGCGAGCGCGGACTAATCACTATCGGCAAGCCCGTCAGTACTGGACTGACCGACCCGCGAGTTCTCAAGGAAGTTGCTGATGCTCTCCGCAGGCTATGACCAGGACCGGCCCGACGTTTCCCCGGTCTCGATCAAGATCCTCATCGCCGGCGGATTCGGCGCGGGTAAGACCACGATGGTCGGCTCCGTGAGCGAGATCCGGCCGTTGCGAACCGAGGAGACGCTCAGCGAACCCAGCGTCCTCGTGGACAGCCTGGACGGCGTCGAGGCGAAGACCACGACGACAGTCGCGATGGATTTCGGCCGGATCACCGTCCGCGATGACCTCGTCATCTACCTGTTCGGCACGCCAGGTCAGCACCGCTTCTGGTTCATGTGGGATGAGCTCTCGCTTGGCGCGCTTGGCGCGGTCGTGCTGGCCGACACCCGAAGGCTCGCTGACAGCTTTCCGTCGGTCGACTACTTCGAGCGCTGCGGGATACCGTTCGTCGTCGCGGTCAACTGCTTCGAGGGCGCCAAGCGGTTCCGGCCCGAGTCCGTGCGGACCGCGCTCGACCTCAACCCAGGCGTGCCGGTCGTGCTCTGCGATGCGCGGCACCGCCCATCCTGCCGTGACGTGCTGGTCACGCTGGTCGAATACGCGATCAGCCTGCTCAGCAGCGCCGACCCCGTCGGTGCCGGATAGCCGGGCTCACCGCCCGGTCCCGGCTGCCCCGGCCGGGACCGGCGCCGGCGGTAGTGGCAACGGTCAGGACCGCCAGATCAGCGCCAGGGCACAGTCGTCTGCTCGTTGCCCGGCCACCTGCATGGTCTGCACAAGCTGAGCCGCCCCCGAGCCAAACCCCCTCGAGATCAGGTGGTCCGCCTCGCCGAGCAGCCTGTCGATGCCGACATCGATGTCGCGGCCCGGCACCTCGATCAGCCCGTCCGTATACAGCAGGAGGGCGTCCCCCGGTCGCAGCGTGCCGCGGTCGGGGCGGCTGCGCAGGTCGGCTACCACGCCGAGGACGATCCCGCGCGCCGCCGTGAGCCGCCACCGGCCGCTGCCCGCCTCAAACTGCGCGGCCGGCGGGTGACCGGCCGAGGCAATCGTGAACTCCCCGGTCGCGAGGTCGAGGGACAGGTGTACAGCGGTGACGAACACCTCAGGGAGCCCGCCGCGCATCAGGTAGGCATTGCAGGCGGCCAGGAAGTCCGCCTGAGGCACAGAGCCGAGGAGCCCGCCGAACGCACCCGAGAGCAGCAGCGCCCTCGTGCCGGCGTCTATGCCCTTTCCTGCGACGTCAACCAGGGCCAACTCCAGCACCTTGCCATCGCATGCCGACACCAGGAAGTCGCCGCCGAATGAGGATCCGCCGGCCGGCCTGAGCACCGAGGCCGAGTGCCAGCCATCCGGCAGGTCCGGTATCTTGCTCTGCGCTCTGATCCGGTCCCGCAGGTCGATCAGCATCTGATCTCCGCGCAGACCCTGGACGCCGAGCTTCTCCCTGGTGCGGGCGAGTACATCGGCGAAGATTGCGGTGATCACGATGGTCGCCACGATGCCGGGGCCAGCCTCATGCTCGAGATAGTCGTAGGCGAGCATGGCCGCGGCTATGCAGAACAAGATCCGCAGTGCTCGCGGCCAGAGCAGCAGACCGCCCGCCAGGATCGGAAGTATCAGGACACCTGGCGATATCCAGTCACCAGCGACCCGGACGGCGGCGACGCCGATCGCGACCACCACCGCTGCCAGGCCCAGCGCCAGCCGCCTGTTCCTCGTGATGAGCTGGCGCCTGATCAGGCCGCGCTGGCGGCCGGCGGCCGTCTTGGCGGCGGACCAGAGCCGACGGCAGAACGTGACAACCATACTGCGGGCACTGTATCGGTCCAGAGCGGAAAACGGCTCGCCGCTACCGGCTCTGGCAGGTACTAATAGCGAGCATGGCTGAGACATATCCGATCAGGACAATTACCGAAGACGAGTTCGGCGATCTGAGCAGGGTGCCGGCCCTGGCGTTCGGCCAGACGTGGCCGGCGGAAGGCCTCGAGCACGAGCGCAAGGTGATCGAGTTCGACCGGACCATCGCCGCGCTTGACGGCACGCAGATGGTCGGCTCCGGCAGCGCCCACTCGGTTCGGCTCACGGTGCCAGGAGGCAGCGCGCCAGCAGCAGGCATAACGCTGATCAGCGTGCTGCCCACCTACCGCCGGCGGGGGATACTGACCAGCCTCATGGCCTGGCTGCTAGCTGACGCCGTGCGCCGAGGCGAGGCCCTGGCGATCCTGTTCGCAACCGAGGCCAGCATCTACGGCCGGTTCGGCTTCGGCATGGCATCGATGCACCAGCGCCTCAAGTTCAGCCGCGGAGAGGGCAAGCTGGCAGCGGGCGCAGAGGCGCAAGAAACGCAGACGCCACGCCTGAGGGAAGCGGAACCGCTGGCGGCCAGGGCCGACCTGGCGAGCGTCTTTGACGCGGTCCTCCCCCGCCAGCCCGGCGCTCTGGCCAGGGATGCCAAGTGGTGGGACCACATCCTCGGGGATCCGCCGGCCATGCGGCCTGCTGGCTACTCGCCGCTGCGCTGCGTGATCGCCGAAGATGACGCCGGCCCACGCGGATACGCGCTCTATCGGACGCAGCTGACGTGGGGCGAGGATCTGCTGGCGGCCGGAACGCTGCGGATCAGGGAACTGACGGCGACCGATCCGGCGGCTACCGCGGCGCTCTGGGCCGACCTGCTGAGCAGGGACCTGACCAGCGAGGTTATCGCACAGATGCGGCCGATCGACGACCCGGTGCTGGCAATGCTCGCTGATCCGAGGCGGTCACGGCCAGCGCCGGCCGACGGGCTCTGGCTACGGCTCGTCGACCTGCGCGCAGCCATGTGCCAGCGACGCTATTGCGCTGCCACCGACCTCGTGCTCGAAGTGAGCGACCAGTTCCTCGGCACAAACGCGGGCCGGTGGCGGCTGCGCACCGGGGGCCCGGACTCCAGCGAGCCGGCGGCCTGCGACCGAACTGGAGACCCCGCCGATCTACGGCTGTCTGTGCAGGCCCTCGGCGCCGGGTTCCTCGGCGCGCCGAGAGTCGCCCAGCTCGCCGCGGCCGGCCACATGGCCGAGCTGACACCGGGTTCGCTTGCCCGGCTCGGTGCGGCCATGTCCTGGGACCGAGCTCCATTCAGTCCGATGATCTTCTGAACCGGCATGGGATCGCGCAGGTCCAGCTGGCGCGGCCGGGCCGCTCGGCTCATGCTGGAAGGGAAGCGGCCGGGAGACCCGGGTGAGGGTGACGATGTCAGGCATGAAGATCTCGCTCGACGCGGCGATGAGGGCGCGGGACGTCTCCAGGCCAACCGCGGCCGACGAGGCTGACGCCGAGCGCATCCCGCCGGCACTCAGGCCCCGGCCAGACCAGCCGGCCAATTCGGCCGAAGATCGCGCCGCGCGGACTGACAGACCCGGAGGGCTGCCCAGGCCCGCCCGGCCGGACGCAGCGTCGGGCCGGCCAGTTGCCGTCGGCGCGGACGGTCAAGCCGACCCCACCGCCGATCGTCAGGCGCGCAGGCGTGCGAACCGGCCAGGCAGGACCGCAGTCCGCCACCGCAGCCGGAGGGCGCAGCGACCGGCAGGGCCGCCCGACCCGGAACTCGCCCGCGAGGCCGGGGCCGA
>JASHOL010000080.1 GCA_030041135.1 Streptosporangiaceae bacterium
GGGCTCCGGGGCGTCCTGCCCAGCCGGCATGCCGCCGGCTGTGGCCACCGCCGGGTCCGGATCGGCGGCCGGAGGGCCGGCTGGGCGCGTTACCGCGCGGCGGGCGCGGCGCAGCAGCCCGTGTCCTGAGCCCTCATTCTGGTCAGTTGCCTCACTCCGGCCATCAGCTGACTCGCTGTTCTCTCGCTCGCTGTCGAGCATTCGGGTGTCTCCCGTCAGGCTCCCGGGCGCAGGCAGCCTCGCCGGGCCGCTCCGCGCCGCGCGGGAGCTGTCCATACGCGCTCTCTGGAGCGGTATACGCCGAGGTGGCGTCGCCCGCGTCCAGGCACGTTGCCATTACCTGTCTTGGTCCGGTGCCCCGCCAGCCAGGCCGGGGCACCGCGGCCGCAGGGCCGGCCGGCACCGATGACCCAGACTGGACGGCCACGCCGGCCATCATGTCCGGGCCCGGCGCGCTAGCGCCTGCGGCGGCAGCATCACCGCCAAGCGGCCCTTGAGCCAGGCGCGTCACCTGTGCTGGCGACGACGGCTCAAGAGCCGACAACTGGCGGAGCGCAACCAGGATGTCGTCGGGTCGCACGGCAGGTGTCAAGTGCCGAACAACCATTCGAATTATCGCACATCCCGTGTACTCACCAGCGTCGGGCCGCTGGTCAACGTCCAGCGACACGACCCCGGCCCTGGTGTCCAGCCGCCGGACTCCGCTGCTAGTGCGGCGTTCCACCTCCGCATGCTCGGAGGCCAGGAACGCCGCCGCCGCGATTGCGGCATCCTGCGGCTGCACGCCTGGCAGTACTACCTGCCAAACCGAGGCGTCTAGCTGCGGCGCCGCCGAAGCGACAGCCAGGTCAGCGGCCTCGATCACGTCAATTCCTTCCGGCAGCGATGCGTCGAGCCGTGCTCTGACATCGCCAGGGTCCACGCGCTCGGTGAACGCGATCTCCAGGAACTCGGCCTCGCTGGCCGCACCAGTCGGCGCGCCGCCGGAATAGGAGATCTTCGGATGCGGTGAGAAGCCGGCCGAGAATGCCACTGGCAGGCCGGCCCGCCGTACTCCTCGCTCCACTGCACGCGCGATGTCCCTATGGCTCGCGAAACGCATCCTGCCGCGTTTAGCGTACCTGATGACCAGGCGTTGTACCGCCGGCGGCGGCGGCGGCGAAGTCGGCAGCTTGCGGGAAGCCACTAGCGGCCGCCCGCGGTGCTGGCATGATCTGCGCGAGCGTCATCCGACGCGCCGCTCCCGCCCGCGCCGACGACGGTCAGCGGCAGCAACCGCCTCCCGGTCGGGCCAATCTGAGTCTCGGTGTCCATGGCCGGGCATACCCCGCACTCGAAGCACGGCGTCCAACGGCAGTCCTCGACCTCGGCCCCGCCGTCGGGGTCGATGGCGGCCTGCCAGTCCTGCCACAACCAGTCCCGCTCCAGGCCCGCGTCGAGGTGATCCCAGGGCAGCACCTCGGCGTACGGTCGTTCCCTGGTGGTGTACCAGGCGAGATCGACGCCATCCTCGGCCAGGGCCGAGGCCGCGCAGCGCGCCCAGCGCCCGTAGGAGAAGCTCTCACTCCAGCCGTCGAACCGGGCACCGTCGAGCCACGCCGCGCGGATTACCTTGGCTACCCGGCGGTCGCCCCTGGACAGCAGCCCTTCGACGATCGAGGGCTTGCCGTCGTGATAGCGGAAGCCGATGGCCTTGGCGTAAGACCGGTCGGACCGCATGGCCGCACCGAGCGCGCGGAGGCGCGCGTCGACCGTCTCGTAATCGCACTGTCCCGCCCACTGGAACGGGGTGTGCGGCTTAGGCACGAAGCCGCCGATCGACACGGTGCAGCGGATGTCCCGCCTGCCGGTTACCGCCCGCCCGGCCTCGATCACCCGTCGCGCCAGGCGGGCTATCGCCAGGACATCGTCGTCGGTCTCGGTCGGCAGGCCACACATGAAGTAGAGCTTCACCTGCCGCCAGCCGCTGGAATACGCCGTAGTCACGGTCTTGATCAGGTCGTCCTCGGTGACCATCTTGTTGATCACCTTGCGGATCCGGTCGGTGCCGCCCTCGGGAGCAAAGGTCAGGCCGGAGCGCCTGCCGTTGCGGCTGAGCTCGTCCGCCAGCGTCACGTTGAACGCGTCCACCCTGGTCGACGGCAGCGACAACCCGGTGTGGGTGCCCTCATACCGGTCGGCGAGGTCCACGGCGATCTCGTTGATCTCGCTGTGGTCGGCGCTAGAGAGGGACAGCAGTCCGACCTCAGTGAAGCCGCTCGCGGCGAGCCCGGCCTCGACCATCGACCCGATGGTCGTGATCGACCGTTCCCGGACGGGCCTGGTGATCATGCCAGCCTGACAGAACCGGCAGCCCCTCGTGCAGCCGCGGAAGATCTCTACGCTGAATCGCTCGTGCACCGTTTCGGCCAGCGGCACGAGCGGCTTGGCCGGGTATTGCCACGAGTCCAGGTCCATGACCGTGTGCTTGGCCACGGATCGCGGCACGCCAGGCCGGTTCGGCGCCACCCGGCTGATCGCCCCGTCGGCGCCGTAGGACACGTCGTAAAACCTGGGCACGTAGACGCCGGCCGAGGTCGCGAGTTTAAGCAGCAGCCCGTCGCGCCCGCCAGGCCGGCCTGCGCTCTTCCAGTCCCTGATCACGTCGGTGATCGCGAGTACGGCCTGCTCGCCGTCGCCCAGAACCGCGCCGTCGAGGAACTCCGCTATCGGCTCGGGGTTGAACGCCGCGTGGCCGCCCGCCAGCACGACGGGGTCGTCGCCTCCCCGGTCCGCGGCTGACAGCGGAATGCCGGCCAGGTCGAGGGCGGTCAGCAGGTTGGTGTACCCGAGCTCGGTAGCGAAACTGACGCCGAGCACGTCAAAGGCCCGCACAGGCCGGTGAGCGTCCACGGTGAACTGCGGCACCGTGTGCGCTCGCATCAGCGCCTCGAGGTCCGGCCAGACGCTGTAGGTCCGCTCGGCAAGCACTCCCTGCTGCTCATTCAGTACCTCGTACAGGATCTGAATGCCCTGATTTGGCAGGCCTACCTCGTAGGCGTCCGGGTACATGAGTGCCCAGCGGACGTCTGTCGAGTCCCAGTCCTTGACGACAGAGTTCAGCTCACCGCCGACGTACTGGACCGGCTTGCGAACGAGCGGCAGCAGCGGCTCAAGCAGGGGGTACACCGACGGCACAGGCACGGTTACAGGGTACCGAGGGCCAGGCCCTGACGTGCTTGCCGATCTGGCCAGACTCGCTGGCTTAGCTTCCGTACCTGGTTACGGCGGGAATCCGAGTCATCCGGCAGGTGAGATTCGTGTGCTTATAGCCTGAGTAGTCCGAGGATGGTCGGCCCTCCTGGGCAGGGGTGGCGGGCACACGGAGGTGACCGGTGCACGTAGACCCGTACATCGTGATCGGCAGCGCCGTCGTAGGCCTGCTCGTGGGCCTCACCGGGGCAGGCGGCGGGGCGCTCATGACGCCGATGCTGATCTTGCTCTTCAAGGTCACGCCGCCGGCCGCCATCTCCAGCGACCTGGTGGCAGCTGTGGTCATGCGGCCGGTGGGAGCAGTCGTCCACCTGCGCAAGGGAACGGTCAATCTCAAGATGGTCGGATGGCTGGCGGCCGGATCGGTGCCGATGGCCTTCGCCGGCGCGTACCTTCTGCACCTGCTCGGAAACACCAAGGCGGCGCAGACGCACGTCGAGCAGGCGCTCGGGGCGGCCCTGCTGACCGGCGCCGCCGCCATGCTGTTGCGCTACGTGATGGACGTCCGCGGCGGCTCCGACCGCGCGGGCGCGATCAAGGACGTCGTCTGCCGGCCGCTGCCGACGCTTGCGATCGGCATGCTGGGCGGCGTCATCGTCGGCATGACCTCGGTCGGCTCGGGCTCCCTGATGATCGTGCTGATGCTGTTCCTGTATCCGACCCTCAGCGCAAGCCGCCTGGTCGGGACCGATCTGACGCAAGCCGTGCCGCTGACGGCCGCGGCGGCGCTTGGAGCGCTTGTGTTCGGCTCGGTTCAGTTCAGCGTGACCGCGTCGATCATCATAGGCAGCGTGCCGGCCGTCCTCGTCGGCTCATTCCTGTCGTCGCGGGCGCCCGACCGGTATATCCGCCCGGTTATCACGTTCGTCATCTTTGCCTCAGGCCTCAAGTACGTGGGGGTCGGCACCACCGCGCTCGGATGGATCATGTGCGTCGTGGTGATCGGGACAGCAATCGGCTGGCTCGCCTGGGCCAGGCCGTGGGTCAACGGCCAGGTGGCGGAAGGTGGCAGCAGGCGGCGGCGCGAAGCCGCCCTAGCTGAAGACGGTCCGGTGCCGGTGGACGGTGTGCAAGATTCCGATCGCGATCATGTCAGCGAACATGGCTGACCCGCCGTAGGAGATGAACGGCAGCGGCAAGCCAGTCACCGGCATGATGCCAATGGTCATGCCGATGTTGATGAAGGACTGCACCCCGAACCAGATCGCGATGCCGGCCGCGACGAGCGTGCCGAACTGGTCGTCAGCCCGGTAGGCGATCCGCAGCGTCCGGAACAGCAGTAGGCCAAGCAGGGCAAGCAGCACCAGCGATCCGTAGAACCCGAGTTCCTCTCCAGAGACCGTGAAGATGAAGTCGGTGTATTGCTCGGGCACGAAGCCGCCTGCGATCAACTGGCCGTGGAACAGGCCCTGGCCCTGCACTCCGCCCGATCCGATCGCGATAGCGGCCTGGTGAGCGCTGTACCCGGTGCCCCGTGGGTCCGCGTTCGGATTGAGGAACGAGGTAAGCCGCGAGGACTGGTAGCCCTTGAGCAGGTGCATCTTGAGCACGGCGGTGAGGCCGGCCCCGCCGGCGACGAGCATCACGGCGAGCCAGCGCAACCGGATGCCGGACAGCGAGATCATGCCGATGAGCAGCGCCACCATCAGCATCGTGACGCCGAGGTCGGGCTCGGCGACGACGAGCAGCAGCGGGACGGCGGTGATGGCGGCCGTCAGGGCCACGGCACGAATCCTCGGCCGGGTCTCGCCGGATGGGACCCCGCCGAGGATCATCGCGCTGATCAGGATGATTGCCAGCTTCGCGTACTCCGACGGCTCGATCTGAAAGCCGGCCGGAAGGTCGATCCACGACTTCGCGCCGTTCACGACGTTCCCGAACGGGAGCACATACAGCAGGCCCAGGCAGGAGATAATCATCACGGCCGGCGAGAGCATCCGGATCTGGCTGTAGTCGAGGAAGCTCACCCCGGTCATCAGGACGAGCCCGATGGCGACGTTCAGCAGTTCCTTGATCAGGTACTGATGGGGGTTAGCGCCCTGCGCCTTCAGCATCGGCTCGGTCGCGGCGTATACGAGCACAGTGCCGAGCACGCTCAGCGCGAGGACAGCCGCCAGCAGCACCCAGTCCAGGTGGCGCAGCGGCGACCCCCGGCCGAAGACGTCACGCAGCAGCCGGGACAGCCGTCGGCGTCGGCGACCGCCGCCGGCGCCGAAGCCGATGCCGGCCCGGCGCGAGCCGCCGGCCACCCGCACCGGCGCTAGCCCGCGGTAGGCCGCCCGATCCCGGAATCCGGGTTCGCCCAGCGGGCTGCCCCTGGTTCCGGTCGCGCTCCCTGACCTCCACGTCATCGCCGCGCCTATCCCGTCTTGGTCTTGGCCGTCGTCCCCTGGCCAGACTCGACCATCTGGCCCGAGGTGTTCATGTGGGGCAGCGCCGGCAGGCCGCCAGGCAGCGCGGCCTTCTGGCCCTCCAGGCCGTACAGCGCATCCCAGATCTGGCGAACCGCGGGGCCGGACGCGTCCGCGCCGTATCCGGCGTCGGGGATCATCATGACGACCACGTACTTGGGGTCATTGCAGGGCGCGAACGACGCGAAGTTCGAGGTGGAGTTGCGGCCGAACACCTGCGCCGTTCCGGTCTTGCCCGCCACGCACACCTTGTTCAGCGGGAAGCCGGCGAACGTGCCGGCCGCGGTACCGGACGTGATCACGCCTTGCAGCGCCTGGCGGATGTAGGCCAGCGTGGTGCTGGAGGCCGGCAGATGGCCGATGACCGGCGGGTTGATCTTCTCGACCACCTTGCCGGACGGGCTGACCAGCGCCTCGCCGATCCGCGGGCTGTAGAGGGTGCCGCCGTTGGCCAGCGCGGCATAGGCGTTCGCCAATTGCAGCGGTGTGACCCCGACATAGCCCTGCCCGATCGAGGCGATGATCGCCTGGCCCGGCTCCCAGACGTTGCCGTAGTAGCAATCGTCCCACTCGATCTGCTGGACGTAGCTGCCATTCTGTCTGCCGTACTTGCACCAGTCCTGGCCGGTGTGGGCGTTGTCTTTCCAGAAGTAGTACAGCCACGCCCTGGTCGGAATCTGCCCCTCGTACTCCCCCGGCAGGTCTATCCCGGTCGGCTTGCCGAAGCCCCAGTCCATCTCGATCTTCTGCTCGAACTGGGTCGGGTAGTTAGGGCTGGTCACGTCGTTGTACTTCTGGTTGTCGCCCTGCCAGATCTGGTAGCCCATGTCGTAGAAGACCGTGTCGCAGGACTCGATCAGCGCCTCCGAGAGCGATATCTCACCGCCGTTGCCGAAGTCGTTGTTGAACACGTGCCCGCCCACGTCGAGCGACGCAGGGCAGTCATAGTCGGCGTAGAGCGAGTCGCCCCACTTGATGCCGGCGGTCAGCGTCGTGACCTTCCACGTCGATCCGGGCGGGTACACACCCTGTGTCGCACGCTCGAGTATTGGCCCGCCGACGTCGCCGGTGCCGAACAGCTGCATGAACTCGGCCTCGGTGATGCCGTTGGTCCATACGTTGGGGTCGTAGGTCGGGTAGCTCGCCATCGCCAGAACGCGGCCGGTTGTGGTCATGACTACCGCCGCGCCCGAGGTCGCGCCGGGGTTACCCTCGGCCTGCGCCTTCTCGATGGCTCCTTGCAGCGCGTTCTCCGTCGCTTCCTGGAGCTGGGCGTTGATGCTCGTCACCAGCGTGTCGCCGGCCACCGGCTTGGTGTCCTTGATCGTGCCCGTCACCTGGCCGGCCGCGTTGACCGAAACCTCGTCCAGGCCCGGCGTGCCCCGCAGCGCGCTGTCGTACTCGGCTTCGAGCCCTGACTGCCCGATCAGGTCGTCCCCGGAGAACCCGGTAACCGGGATGTGCAGCTTGCTGAGTTCCTGTGCGGTGATCGGCTGCAGGTAGCCGAGGATCTGGGCAGCGTCGGTCCCGATCGGCTCGGGGTAACTGACGGTCGGCTGAACGTCGGCCGTCACCCCAGGGAACTCCTTCTTGTTCTCCAGGACGGTGAGGGCCTGCTGATCGGTCACGTGCTCGGCTACGGGAATCGGCTCGTAGGGCGAGCCCGGCCAGCACGGCTGGCGCACGCCGACGGTGCATATGCGAACCTTCTCGGCCATCGTCTTGCCGCTGATCCGCAGCACCTTCGCGAGCTGGTCGAGCTCGGGGGCCCCGTTGTGGGGCTCCTGGCCGACCACCGCCATGTTCACGGCGATCGTCAGCGAAGATGTCTGGGTCACCAGCGGCTGGCCGTCGTCGGAGACGATGCCGCCGCGCACGGCCGGCTCGACGATCGTCCTGACTTGGTCCTGAGTCGCCAGCGCGACGTAGCTCACGTGCTGTTTGACCTGCACGTAGTAGAGCCGCACGCACAGCGCGGCGAGCAGCGCAAGCACCACCACGGCGACCCCAATCAGCCGGGGCTTCGAGGCCGGGATCATCGTATGCCTCCTGTCCGTCGGCCGAGCAGCCAGACACCCGAGCGGGTGCCCACCCTCCTGCTGGCCAGCCACCTACCACCCGGCCGCCTGGCCAGGAACGACAACACGGAGTGGCGGCCGTAATTGAAGCGCGGCTGCTTGCCCGGACGGCGGGAACCGGAGCCAGGGAGCGGCCGCGGGTGAAACCGCGGCGACGACGGCCGCGCCGACCCGCGCGGCCCGTGGCCGGTGGTGTCGATCACCGTCGTGCGGAGAACGGTGCCACCGACCACGCGGTCCCCGCGCCTGCGGCCCCCCAGCCGGAGCCGCGGCGCCGCCGACGATCGCCGCCGGGCTGACATGATCGCCTGCTGGTCGGTTGGCCGGCTGGCGTTAAGCCTGGTCGCCAGCCCCGGTGTCACCGCCGAGGACTGGCGCCTGAACTTAGGTTCGGCTACGCGACGGGAAGTGGACGTCACCGCCTGGGATTGGCGCCGGAACCGAGGTTCGGCTATACGGCGGGAACGAGGGGTGACCAGCGAACTGAGCGATGTGCCGAGCAGCCTTCCCACGCTGGCATCGCCGCGGCGCGTGCTGAAGCTCACCGCCACCGGGCGTCGCCAGGCTGGATGCACGATCGCCGCGGACTGCGCAGCGGCCGATCCGCCGGGTGCACCGCCGTGCGGGCGGAAGCGCCCGGATGTCGTCCGCAGGCCAGGGTGCAGGCCCGGATGGCGCCCCAGGGAGCTGCCGACAGCGTTGCCCAGCGCGCCGTCCCGCCGGCGCTTGGCCGCCAGGCGCAGGTTTACCGGCCGGCCGACGGGAATCGGGCGGCGAGTCGGTCCGGTGACCGCTGAACCCGCGACTCCGTTCGCCGGGCGCAGCCCGTGCGGCACCGCCGGGCGGCGCCGAGCCGCGGCGTGACCGGCCAGTCCCGGCGGCCTGGTACCTACCCAACCGTCGTGCGGCCTGGCAAATCCCTCGGCCAGGCGCGGCTGGCGCGGCTTGTGCCGCTTCCTGGCCCGGCTACCGTGATCGGTGCTGGCAGCCGCGCCGCTGCGCTCGCGCCGCGCTGTCGCCCGCTCGGCGCTGGCCTGTGCCCGCACGGCCACCCAGACGGCGAAGGGCAGGATGACTAGGTCATAGGCCACCGAGTAGGGCAGCACGTGACGCACGTCGGCGAGGCTCACCTGGGCCGGGTCCAGGGCCAGGCTGATCCCGGCGGTCACCGCCTCGCCCGCGGCGATGACGACAGCGAGGATCGCGAGCGAGGCCAGCGCCGACCTGGCTACCAGCCCGCTGAGCTTCCCGGCGGCCCAGCCCACCAGGCAGAAGGCCAGGGCGTACTCCCCGAGCACGGCGCTGCCGGGCGGCGCCAGATCCAGGCACAGGCCCGCGATGAACCCGGTCACCATGCCGCGCAGCGCCCCGCTGACCACCGCCAGCGCTGCCACCAGCACCAAGACCAGGTCAGGCACGCCGCCGCCGGGCAGCCGCAAGCCGTTGAGCACGGTCAGCTGGACGACGATGGCCAGACCGAGCAGTACCGCCGCGAGGATGCTCTTGCGCACCTCAGCCCCCTGGGGTGGGCGTCGGAGACGGGCTAGTGCCTGGCTTCCTCGGACCCGCCGTGACCGTGACCGTCACGGCTGGCAAGGGCCGCGGTATCGGTGGCAGCACAGAGAATCGCGGGTTGTGCGCCGGCGGCTGGATGATGATGCCCACGACGCCAAGCGAGGTGAAGTTGGTGAACGGCTTGACCTCGGCGACCGGGGTGAGCGAGCCGTTCCTGATCAGGACCTTGGTGATCGTGCCGACCGGCACGCCAGGCACGTAGTCCTGACTCGAAGCCGAGGCGGCGGTCACCAGCTGCTGACCGACGTGGATCACCGACGAGGAGTTGAGCATGTTCAGCCGCATCAACCCGTCACCGCCATCAACCGGTCCGGGGCCGGTCACGTAGCCAAGCTCGCCGCTGGGTGCGACCGCGACGCCGATGTTGGCCGAGGCATCGCTCGCGAGCAACACCGTGCTCGTGCTCGATGTCACCGTCGTGACCTGGCCGACCAGCCCTTGGTCATTCATCACCGTATCGCCGGTCTTCACGCCGTCCGCGCTGCCCGCGTCGAGGGTCACGGTGAGCTGGTAACCCGGCCCGACGGCGATCACGCTGGCGGCAACGATGCGGTACTGGCCAGCCCCTGCCACCTGCAGCAGCTTGCGCAACTGCTCGTAGTCGGCCTTGGTGAGCTGCGCCCCGCTTAGCTCCGCCCTGAGCGCGGTCACCTCTTGCTGGAGCTGGCGCACCTGCGCGCCTGACGACCCCGAGCCGCTGAAGAATCCGGCAACCGAGCTGGCAGCGTGCTCGATCCCGCCGAAGGCCGAGCCGCTGATGTGCCGCACGCCGCGCAGCAGCGGCGAGGAGCCGTCGGAGTATCCGAATGCGATCAGGCCGAGCGCGACCACCAGCAGTACGAAGAGGACAACGCGGGTCCGCCGCGTGTCCCGCACTCCCATCACTGTGTCAGCCGCCCGTCCGCTGTGCTTTCCCGCTCAGCCCTCGGGGCGCGCTCGTGCGCCGTCTTCCCTCGTCGCAAACTGCGCTCCTCGGTCCAGACGGCACCGCGTCCCTCCGGCTCGCTCGTTTCGCGTTGCTCGCGCAGATGGCACGGCGCTCCTCGAGACTCGCTCGTTCTAGCGCCGGGACTCTGGCACCAGCACCTGCTGCAGCGTGTCAAAGTCCTCGACGCATTTTCCGGTGCCCAGGGCGACCGAGTCGAGCGGGTTGTCGGCCAGGTGGATCGGCATGCCCGTCTCCTCGCGCAGCCGCTCGTCGAGTCCGCGAAGCAGCGCTCCCCCTCCGGTCAGCGCGATGCCCCGGTCCATCACGTCTCCGGCCAACTCGGGGGGGCACTTGTCCAGCGTGGTCTTGACCGCGTCGATGATCACGCTGAGCGGCTCCTCAATCGCTCGCCTGATTTCCTCGGCGGAGATGACGATGGTCTTGGGCAGGCCGCTGACGAGGTCGCGGCCACGGATCTCGGCGTTCGGCTCATCGTTGGACGGGAAGGCGGAGCCCAGCGAAATCTTGATCTCCTCGGCGGTACGCTCGCCGAGCATCAAGGAGTACTCCTTCTTGCCAAAGGTGATTATCGCCTGGTCAAGCTCGTCGCCGCCGACGCGGATGGACTGCGAGGTGACGATGCCACCGAGCGAGATGACGGCCACCTCGGTGGTGCCTCCGCCGATGTCGACGACCATGTTTCCTGTTGGCTCGTTGACTGGCAGGCCCGCCCCGATCGCGGCCGCCATCGGCTCCTCGATGATGTACACCCGCCGGGCGCCGGCCTGATGACCCGCCTCTTTGACCGCGCTCTGCTCGACGCCGGTAATTCCGCTCGGCACCGCGACGACGATTCTGGGCTTGGCCAGGTGACTGCGACGGTGCACCTTCTGGATGAAGTACCGCAGCATCCGTTCGGTGACATCGAAGTCGGCGATGACCCCGTCCTTAAGCGGCCGCACCGCGACGATGTTGCCTGGCGTCCGGCCGATCATGCGTTTAGCTTCAACTCCGACAGCGACTATCTGGCCAGTGTTGGTATTCAGCGCTACCACTGAAGGTTCATTGAGCACGATCCCCCGGCCCCGCACATACACCAGCGTGTTCGCGGTGCCAAGGTCAACCGCCATGTCACGGCCCAGAAACGCCATCGCGTTGCTCATGTGGAACTAGAACCTTCCAGCCGGATCCTGCGAGGTGATCTGCACTTTTCTTGACGCGCGCCGCCGCCGCTTGGTTGGCGCTCTCCCAGTACAGCTAACACCGCGCAGCCTGTACCGGGCCAGGCCTGGCCAGCAACGGCAAGGCAGCAGATCCCCCCGGCTGCCCAGCCGACGCGAGCCTGCGCCGGCAACCCAGGACGCTCCGTCCGGAACGTCCAACGTGCCGTCGCGACCGATAGTGCCAATGCGAGGAAAGCCGATCGAGCAATCCCTTTTGCCACTACCAGCGACCGGACACAAGCGCTGAGTTAGCAATACCAGCGACGAGTATCCCGCATATGTAGCCTACATGCGGCGCTTGTGCGCGTCCGCGCAGGGGAGCGATGTTGGCGCAGGCTTTGGCATTTAGTGACCGGCGGCGCGCTCGACCCGCCAGCCGAGCCAGATGCCGATGGCCCACAATGCCGCAAAGATGCCGCCGAGAAAATACATGACGGGCACGATTTTGCCAGAGACGATGACGAACAGCTGCAGCAGGCTACCGGCCACCAGGGTCACGCTCAGCTGGTGACGCGCGACCAGCGCGAGCACCAGCGCCACGACGGCCGCGATGCCACCGGTCAGGCCGGCCGCCTTCGGCGACAGGTGGTCGATGTGAGTCGCCACCGGGATCGCCAGCACGATGACGATCACCTCCATGGTCAGCACCGTGGCGCACAGTCTCTTCATCGATCGGCCTCCGCCTGGGGGGGCGCCTCGTTCCGATCTGAACTCAGAAGCAGGCGGGCATCACCCGCCGTGATCACCGACCCGGTGATGAGCAGGCCCGCGGTACCTGGTCCGCCGGCCGCATCCGCCTCGTCGGCGATGGCAACGCCAAGTTCGATCGCGTCATCGAGCCGCGCCGCGACGCTGACGCGCTCCGGTCCGAAGATCCCCGCCGCGACCTCGCCGAGCGCGACCGGATCCATCGATCGCGGGGAGGAGTTAGCGGTGACGATGAGCCGGGACACGACCGGCTCCATCTCGTCCAGGATGCCGGCCACGTCCTTGTCTTGCGCGACCGCGATGATCGCGACCAGCTCGCTGAAGCTGAACGACTCGGTCAGCGCCGCCGTCGAGGCCGCCATCCCGCCAGGGTTGTGGGCGGCATCGACGATCACGACCGGGCTGTGCCTGACGACTTCGAGCCGACCGGGCGAGGTCATCGTCGCGACGGCCTGCCGGACCAGCGCCGGGTCGAGCGCCTGCTCTTGCGAATCGGGGCCATCAGCCTGCGGGGGCGCGGCGAACGCCTCGACCGCCGCGATCGCGCAGGCCAGGTTCCCGGCCTGGTAGGCGCCGAACAGGGGCAGGTAGAGGTCGGTGTAGTCGCCGCGCAGTCCCCGGATCGAGACCTGCTGGCCGCCGACCGCCAGCTCGCGGCTGAGCACGCCGAACTCCAAGCCCTCGCGGGCAACCGTCGCGCCGACCTCCGCGACCCGTCGCAGCAGCGGCTCGGCAGCTGCCGGCGGCTGCTGCGCGAGCACGGCGATGGCACCCGGCTTAATGATGCCGGCCTTGTCGGTGGCGATTTCCTGGACGGTGTTGCCCAGATGCCGGGCGTGGTCGATGGATATGGGCGTCACCACCGCCACGACGCCGTCCACAACGTTGGTGTTATCCCAGGTCCCGCCCATGCCGACCTCAAGCACGCAGACGTCCACGGGTGCGTCGGCGAACACGGCAAAAGCCATGCCCGTCAGCACCTCGAAGAACGAGAGCCGGACGTCGTGGCTGGCGTCTACCAGGTCCACGTAGGGCTTGATCTCGTCGTAGGCCTCGACGAACCGCTCGCCCGACAGCGGCTGCCCGTCCACCGCGATGCGCTCGCCGACGCTGGACAGGTGCGGGCTCGTGAACAGGCCCGTGCGCAGTCCGCGGGCCCGCAGCAGCGCCTCGGTCATCCTGGCGGTCGAGGTCTTGCCGTTGGTTCCGGTCAAGTGGATCACCGGGTAGGCACGCTGCGGATCCCCGAGCAGCGTGACCAGCGCGGTGATCCGCTCCAGCGACGGGTTGATGGAATGCTCGGGACGGCGGGCGAAGATGTCCTTCTCGATCTCGCGCAGCCGGTCCTGCCAGTCTCTGGTCATGCCAGCCTGCCGCTCATTCGCCGGTCCCGCCGGTCTCGCTGGTCCCGCCGGTCTCGCTGGTCCCGCCCGTCTCGCCGGTCCCGCCGGGCAGCGCCGCCAGGCGGTCGGTCAGGCGCAGGACTTCTGCCTGCGCGGCCGCTAGCCGCTCCCGGTTCTTGGCGACGATCTCGGCCGGGGCCCGCTCGACGAAGGACGGGCTGGCCAGTTTCCGCTCGGCTGCCTCAATGTCAGCCCTGGCGGTGGCTAGATCCTTGGTCAGGCGCTTCCGCTCGGCGTCGACATCCAGGCCAGCCGCGGTGTCGAGTTCGACGACGACGCCCTCGGCCTGCACAGATCCCGTCGGCATGAATCCCTGGCCGGGCTCGACGAGGCGCAACAGTGAGCGGATCTGCGCCTCGTGCCCGGCCAACGGGGTCGCGCCGATGCCGGTCAGCACGGCCGGGACCTGCTGGCCCGGTCGCAGACCCTGGTCCGACCGGAACCGGCGCACCTCTGTGACCAGGCGCATCAGTGAGCTAATCTCCGCCTCGGCCGCGGTGTCCACGCTCAGCCGGGGCAAGCCGGGGACGCCGTCGGCCGTGGCGCCCGGCCACCGCGCGATCACCACGGACTCACCGCCGGTCAAAGCGGTCCACAACTCCTCGGTCACGAACGGGAGCACCGGGTGCAGCAGCCGAAGCAGCCGGTCGAGGACTACGCCAAGCACACGCCGGGTGGCATCGGCGACGGTCTGGTCCTGGCCGGCCGGCACGGTGTTAGTCAGCACGGGCTTCGCCAGCTCGAGGTACCAGTCGCAGAACTCATCCCAGGCAAAGTGGTAGAGCGTCTCGCAGATCTTGGCGAACTCGAACTGCTCGTAGAGTTCGTCCACCTCGGCCGTGACCTCGGCGAGCCGGGACAGGACCCACCGGTCGGCCGTGGCTAGCTCGCGGGCTGGCGCCAACGCATGACTGGCGATGGCGCCGTTGAGCAGCGCGAACCTGACCGCGTTCCAAAGCTTGTTGCAGAAATTCCGAGAGCCCGCCACCCACTCCTCGCTGACCGCGACGTCGCCGCCCGGCGTCGCGCCGCGGGCGAGGGTGAACCGGGTGGCGTCCGCCCCGAACCGGTCGATCCAGTCCAGCGGGTCAACCGTGTTGCCGCGGGTCTTCGACATCTTCTTGCCGAACTGATCCCGCACCAGGCCGTGCAGGGCTACCTGCCGGAAGGGTACAGAGTCATCGGGTCCGGCCGCGGCCATCGCGTAGAGCCCGAACAGCATCATCCTGGCTACCCAGAAGAACAGGATGTCGTAGCCGGTGACCAGGACGCTGGTCGGGTAGAACGTGCGCAGGTCGGCGGTGTCCTCCGGCCAGCCAAGGGTGGAGAACGGCCACAGGGCAGAAGAAAACCAGGTGTCGAGCACGTCGACGTCCTGCTCCCAGCCGTCGCCGACCGGCGGATCCTCATCCGGACCGAGGCAGACAACCTGGCCCTCCGGCCCGTACCAGACCGGGATCCGGTGGCCCCACCACAGCTGGCGGCTGATGCACCAGTCGTGCATGTCGTCAACCCAGTCGAAGTAGCGGGCCGCCATCTCCTGCGGATAGATCCGGACCCGCCCGTCGCGCACCGCATCGCCTGCCGCCTTCGCCAGCGGTGCGACCTTGACGAACCACTGCAGCGACAGCCGCGGCTCAACCGTTGTGCCGCACCGCGAGCAGTGACCCACCGCGTGCAGGTACGGGCGGCGCTCGGAGACGATCCGGCCGTCGGCCCGCAGGGCAGCGAGCACCGCAGGCCTGGCCTCAAACCGGTCCAGGTCCTGGAATGGCCCTGGGGCGGTTATCACGCCGCGCTCGTCCATGATCACGACGCCCGGCAGGTCGTGCCGGCGGCCGATCTCGAAGTCGTTCGGATCGTGGGCCGGGGTGACCTTGACCGCGCCGGTGCCGAACTCGGGGTCAACGTGGGGGTCGGCCACAACCGGGATCCGTCGGCCGGTCAGCGGCAGCTCGATCTCCCGCCCGACCAGGTGGGTGTAGCGGGGGTCATCGGGGTGTACGGCCACGCCGGTGTCGCCGAGCATGGTCTCCACCCTGGTGGTAGCGACCACGATCTGGTCGTCCCCTTCGCCGTACCGGATCGATACCAGCTCGCCCTCGTCATCGGTGTGCTCGACCTCGATGTCCGACAGCGCGGTCAGGCACCTGGGGCACCAGTTGATGATCCGCTGGGCCCGGTAGATGAGGCCGTCGGAGTACAGCCGTTTGAAGATCGTCTGCACGGCCCTGGACAGCCCGGCATCCATAGTGAAGCGCTCGCGGGTCCAGTCGACGCTGTCGCCGAGGCGCCGCATCTGGCCCAGGATCCGCCCGCCGGACTCGGTCTTCCACTGCCAAACCCGCTCGACGAATGCCTCGCGGCCAAGATCGTGCCGGGACAGTCCGTCCCTGGCGAGTTCGCGCTCCACCACGTTCTGAGTCGCGATTCCGGCGTGATCCATGCCGGGCAGCCACAGGGTCTTGAAACCCTGCATACGGCGCCTGCGCACCAGCGCGTCGATCAGCGTGTGGTCGAGCGCGTGGCCGATGTGCAGGGAGCCCGTGACGTTGGGCGGCGGGATGACGATCGTGAAGGCCGGCGCCGGGTTCGCCGGGTCAGGGGTGAAGTAGCCGGCCGCCTCCCAGGCCGCATAGCGGCGCGACTCGACCTCACCCGGACTGTACTGGGCGGGCAGCTGAACCCGTTCGGATGTCACGTCAGCCGAGTCTACGGCCCGCCCGACGACGCCAGCTTGCCAACGGGCTGCGGCCGACCGCGCACCGTCGCTGGTGCCTGGCGTGGCTTTCTGCCGCGGAGGGGCGCCAGCGAAGCTCCCGGCATGTTGACGACACGGCGGCTGACCGGACTCAGCCATCGCGACTAGTCATGTCAACCGAGGCATGACGATCCTGCGGCTGGCCGGCCTCAGCCGCATAACGATTCATCTCCGCTTTCGGGCACATGGGGGTATTGACCCACCTACCGCGCATGCTCCGCGGCGCACAATACGAAAGGCAGCCCGGTAAGGCCCGTCCAGCACACGCCCGGCGGCGCAGCGGGCGGCCGTGCGCTCAATGTTGTCGCGCCGCTGCGGGAGGATACGTGACGCGGGGCTGGATCCGCCGGACCGCGAATGGCGTGGCCGGGGTGTGGATTGGTCTGGGCCTGGCCGGGGTGGCCGGGCTGACGTCGTTTGTGGCGATGGCGGGGCCGCGCGAGATTTCCGCGGCCGACAACCGGGCGCTCGACCGGGCGGTGGCCGGCCTGGCGCCGGCCCAGACCGCAATCGAGGTCAACACGAGTTTCTTTTCCGGCGGCCCGCCAAGCTGGATGACGCCCGGCCAGCAGGAGGCGTTCGGTTTGGCCGTGTGGAGCTTGTTCAAGCCGCCGATCTTCGCCCCGCTCGCGGCCAGCCGGGCGTTCGAGCTGGGCCCGCAGGCACTCCAGTCGTCATACGGGAGCATCGTGCTGGCCGCGGATTCCGGCTTGCAGGCCGATTCGCGCCTGGTGGACGGGTCGTGGCCAGGGCCGGCCAGGGCGGGTGTTCCCGGTGGCACGGCGGCTGACCGGGCCGGGCTGACCGAACCGGTCGCGCTACCGCAGCAGGTCGCCCAGCAGCTCGGCGCGGAACTCGGTTCGGTCATGACGCTGGTGACCGCGGCCAGGCAGAAGGTCGACCTGGTGGTGTCCGGCATCATCGCCCCCGACCCCAACGCGCTGTTCTGGGCCACCGGAACCGCGGCCATTGGGTCCAAAGGCCAGCCTCAGCCAGTCGTGGTGGGCTCGGCCGGGCTGACCGGGATGGCGGAGATCTTGTCCGGCCGCGGCGTGGAGGTGTCGTGGTACTGGCCGGTGAGCGTGTCGCGCCTGACCGCGGGCGGGGTGGGCCCGCTGAGTTCGGCTGTGTCGGATGTGGCCGACGAGTCGCTCATTCCTGCGGAGAGGTCGACGGGCCTGGACTTTTACTCGTTCCCGACGTTGAGTTCGCAGTTGCCGGGGGTGCTGGGCGGGATTGAGGCGCAGCTGGCCACGGTTGAGAGCCTGGATGACCTGGTGATCGGGGGGTTGTTCGCGGCCGGGTTGCTGCTGATGGTGTTGTGCGCGGCGCTGGTGGCTGACCGGTACGGGCCGGAGTTCGCGCTGGTGCGGGC
>JASHOL010000081.1 GCA_030041135.1 Streptosporangiaceae bacterium
CCTGCCAGTCAGGGCGCCACAACCCCATGTGCACCTCGGTGTTCCGCCCCCCACGCGGAGCTGATAGCTCGGCGCGGACCTGGTTGATCGTTGCGGGCGAGACGCCCGATCTGTTGGCATATGCGCATGATCATTTTTCACATTTCATCGGTTCGGTCCCGAAAGTCGCCCAGATTGCCCCAGTTCACAGGGTCCGAATCGATGAAATGTGCGAGTTGATCATGCTAGCGCCTATGGGGCTAGCGGCGGCGGGCGCGGGCGGACGGGTCGGCCGGGCGGACGGGTCGGCCGGGCGGACGGGAGGCGCTGGGCGACTGGCGGGCCTGGGCAGACTGACAGGTGGCGCTGGGCGGACGGGAGGCGCTGGGCGGACAGGTGGCGCTGTTGCGCACTAGCGCGGGCGGACAGGCGCCGCTTGTGCCCTACCGGCGCTTGCCGGCCCTCGGCGCGCCGCGATCCGAAACAGCCGAGCCACCATGACTGGTGATAGGACCCGCATTGCCCCAGGCTGGCCGAGCTTGCTGGTTAACCGGGGCAGCCGCCCGCGCCGGCGAGTAGCGAGCGCAACGGAATCCTCTCGTATGCGCTGGCCTGAGCACTGGACAGCGCTCCGGTCGCCACCAGCCGACCCAGCACGTGGCGCTCGCGGTCCAGCGCATGAGCGGGGAACCTCAGTGGATCGTCGACCGTCGGTCCCTGGACCAGGCCGGCGAGCAAGGCCGCTTGCGGCCAGGACATGGCTGCCGGGTGAACCCCGAAGTACCCGCAACTTGCGTCGGCGATCCCGTAGAACCCGTGGCCGAAGTAGGCGACATCCGAATAGAGCCGCAGGACCTCAGAACCGCCATAGCTGGCCCAGAGCTTGACCGCCAGCACGCCCTGCTCGACCTGGGCCGCAAGGCTGGAGTCGGCCGGCGTGTAGAGCATCTTGGCAAGCTGCGCATAGAGGGTGGCGGCACCCTGATCGCCCTTGCCGGTGACTTCGTCGAAGCCCAGCCGGCCGACCGCGATGGGATCGATGCCGGGCTCCTCGTTGAACCGGTGGTCCTCGGTGGCTTCGAGCGCGGCAGCAAACCTCGGCGGCACGGGCGGACCGGGGTAGGCGGCGTGGTGCGCACGCGTTATCGCCTGCGCCAGCTGCCTGGCATTACCCACTGACGGTGTCGCGAGCCATAGCCCACCGAATGTGATCGCTGCGAGGGCAATCAGGGCTCCGAGCACCTGAACCGCCCGGACGAGCAGCCGAGTGAATCGCCTTCGCCGCCGGGATGGCCGATCGTCATCCCGTCGCCCCCTGGCCGTTCTCATCATCGGTGATGTTGTCCCCATTGACAGGGCCAACGATCATGGGCCAGCTTAAGTGCCTGGTCTGGCCGGGCCACCGCAGCCGAAGCCCCGGCATGGATCGCCGGTGACGCACTGGACCACGCTCTGCCACTGTGCCCAGTACCGACCAGTCGGTCTCACTAGAATTGTCCTGTGGCGTACCTTCACGACTTGACTGCACTGGAGCAGGCCGCCGCGATCCGCGATGGCGAGCTCAGCCCGGTCGAGCTGATCATCCACTACCTGGAGCGAATCCACTCTCTCGGAAGCGACCTCGGTGCCTTCGTCACGACGACCTTTGACCTGGCCGTCGCCAAGGCCAAAGACGCCGCCGACCTCGCTCGCTCGGGCGGCGACGACCTGCCGCCGCTTCTCGGCGTGCCGACGGCGATCAAGGACCTGACGGTTACCGCAGGTACGCGGACCACGTTCGGCTCCCGCCTCTACGCCGACAACGTGCCCGACATCGATGCGAACTCGGTCGTGCTGCTGCGCGAGGCCGGGACGATCAGCCTCGGCAAGACCAACACACCCGAGTTCGGCACATGCTGCTACACCGACAACGATGTCGTTGGGCCGGCCAGGTCGCCATGGGACACCAGCCGCAACGCGGGCGGCTCGAGCGGCGGAGCGGCTGCCGCAGTCGCAGCCGGCCTCGTTCCCTTCGCCCATGGCAGCGACGGCGGCGGTTCTGTGCGGATTCCGGCCAGCGTGTGTGGCCTGGTCGGGCTCAAGCCATCACGCGGCCGGGTCAGCGTGGGACCGGCTGACAGCGAGAGTCCTGGGCTCTCGATTCAGGGACCGCTAGCCAGGACGGTCAGGGATGCGGCCGCGATGCTGGACGCCATGGCCGGGCCGATGCCCGGCGACGCCTACTGGGCCCAGCCGATGCCCGCGGGCGAGACGTTCCTGGGCTACGCGGACCGGGAGCCCGGCAGGCTGCGGATAGGCCGGTACGCGATGCCGGCCAACGGAACCGTTCCGGCCCCCGAATGCGTCACCGCCTGGGAGGACGTCTCGGCGCTGCTGGCCAGCCTCGGCCACGATGTGGAGGACATCGACCTGCCGTTCGCTCCGGCGATCATCGACTGCTTCAACACGGTCTGGGGCGTCAAGGCGCTGGACACCGTGACCGACGAAGCGGGCGAGCAGCTCCTGCGGCCGATCACGCGGGCATGGCGGGCCTACGGCCGGACCAAAAGCGGCGCCGACTATGCCAGCGCCATGAAGACCATGCAGGTGGAGGCGCGCAAGTCCGTGCTCGCAACGGCCGCCTACGACGTCATCTTGACCCCGACGCTCGGACTTCCGCCGCAGCCACTGGAGTTCTTCACCGAAAACTGCGAGCCGCTGGATAACCTCCGCAGGCAGGGAGCGTTCACGCCGTTCACCGGCGTCTACAACATGACCGGCCAGCCGGCGATCAGCCTTCCGCTGCACTGGACCGCCGAGGGCGTGCCGGTCGGTGTGTCGCTGGTTGGCCGACCGGCAGGCGAAGGCCCGCTGATCTCAATCAGCGCACAACTCGAGCAGGCCAGGCCATGGGCCCACCGCAAGCCGTCCTGCTGGTAGGCGCCGGGCAGCCCTGCCAGCTTCCCGAAGTCAAGCCGGTGCCGCACTAGCCTGGACCGGGTACAAAGCCTTCTCGGTCAGTCCGCGGGTCGACGAACCTGATTCACCTCGCGGGCGATCGCCCAGGCATCCCCCACCGCACCCAGGTGCCTGAGCTTGTCGGGATTGCTGACCGAGCGGATTGCCTGGATCCGCCCGTCGAGCACGTCAAGCGTCAAGGCATAGATGACCCTGGCGTCCCGGTCGCGGAAGATCGCACCCGGCTGACCGTTCAGCTGGCGTGGCTCCAGCGTCACCTCGATACGGATGAGCCAGGGGAAGATTGCGGCAAGCACTCGGGCGACCTTCTCAGCGCCGATGATGCTCCTGGCCAACTGCGGGGCCTTGCCGCCGGCGTCGCCGGCCAGCTGAACGTCGGCCGCGAGCAGGTCCTGCAGGCCGTCGACATCGCCCTCCGTGAGCGCCTCGAAGAACTGCGCCGCGATTCGCTCTCGCTCCTTGCGGTCCGCCTCGAACCGGGGACGGCCGGTGTCCATGTGGCGCCGCGCGCGCACGGCGAGCTGGCGGCACGCCGCCTCGGACCGCTCAACCGTCGGCGCGATCTCGGAGAAGCTGAATCCGAACACTTCCCGCAGTACAAAGACTGCTCGCTCAAGCGGACTGAGCCGCTCGAGCAGGAGCAGCGCCGCCATCGATACCGAGTCAGCAAGCTCCGCCGAGCGCTCGGGATCCTCGTAAGGGTCAGTGACCAGCGGTTCGGGAAACCACTCGCCGACGTACTCCTCCCGTCGGCGGCGGGAGGAGCGCAGCACGTCGATGGAGATCCGGGTCACCGTGGCGGACAGGAACGCCTTGGTCGATACGGGTTGCGTGGCTGAGGCCTGGTAGCGCAGCCAGCTCTCCTGCACCGCGTCCTCGGCCTCGCTCACGCTGCCGAGGAGCCGGTAGGCAATCGAGAACAGGAGCGGCCGCAACTCCTCGAACTCCTCCGACCTGCTCATGAAAGTTCTTCCTTGAACCCCTGGCGCCACGATGGATAGCGCAGCTGCCATCCGAGTTCCCGCTTAGCCTTCGCGTTGGAGAAGCCGCGCCCCTCGGTCATCATCGTCACCGCGAACTTCCCCGCCAGCAGCCGGGCCAGCCACTTTGGCACCCGCATCGGCCGCTTCGCCCCCGCGCACGCGGCCAGGTAGGGCAGCCACTCGCTCACCGCGGCCGGCTCATCGTCGACGATGTTGAACACGCCCTTCGCGTTCTGCTCCACGGCCAGGACAGTAGCGCTCACCGCGTCATCCAGATGCACCCACGAGAAGTACCCGACGCCGCCCCCAACGAGCGGAAACTGCCGCTTGCGCACAAGCTCAACCTGGTCGTCAGTGGCACCCGGCCCGTACAGCGCGCCATAACGCAGGACGGCGCCACCGGCCGCGACGACCACGTCTTCGACGTGACGGACCCCCTCCGCCAGCCTGCGCATCATCGACCCGTTGCCCAGGTCCGGCGCGTCCTCCTCGGTCAGCACCCGTGCGCCCTTGAAGCTCTGGGCGAAGCTCTGCGCGACTATGTCAGATACTCCGGCCGCTTCGGCCGCAGCCAGCAGGTGATCTGTTCCCTCGGTGCGCAGCCGCAGAGTCGTGGCTGCCCAACGGTCAAAGTGCTTGATATCGGGCCGGCCGGCGTGCGCCACGGAAAGCGCGGTCATCTCGTGCACGATCGACTCTGGCCGGGCCCTGCCCACCGCCTCACCTACCGACGCCGCGTCCAGGCCATCCATCACGACGCCGTCGGCGCCCAGCTGCGCCAGCAGGCCGAGCTTGGCCGCGCTGGTCGTCGTGGCCGTCACCTGGTGGCCGCGCGCCACCAGCTGCGGCACCAGCCGCCGCCCGATAACCCCGGTCCCGCCTGCCACGAACACCCGCATCACTATCACTTCCTGACCCATAGCCCGTGTCTGATACCCGAGACGAGCAAGCCAGGACCGTTGTGACATCGCGAATGAAGATGATTGTGAAGATCATCGCTTGGAGCCCCTGCCGATCACGGGCGCAGCTCAGGCGCGGGGCGCGGGCCAGGCCCGGGGGTGCGGGGGCGCGGGCCAGGGGCGGAGGCGC
>JASHOL010000082.1 GCA_030041135.1 Streptosporangiaceae bacterium
TCCGGGCCGAGGGACTGGGCTGGCTTAAGGGGGCCTGACCGTGATCAGCTAGGATTTGATCTTCCCGCCGCAAGGAAGCGGGACGTATTCGAATATCTAGACTGGCGTGTAGTCTGCAGAAACTCGCGGGGCCGGCAGGGAGGTTTACGAGGATGGCGCTTCGGGAGCGCGCACTGGGTGGTCAGGCGGTCGAGCTACCGGAGCCATGGCGGTCGGCGGCCGTGACGGTCGTGCTGCCGACCTACAACGAGGCCGCGAACCTGCCGGTGATCGTGGAGCAGCTGTTTGCCCTCCCGCTGACCGGCCTGAAGATCCTCGTCGCCGACGACAATTCGCCCGACGGCACCGGGAAGATCGCTGACGAGCTGGCCCAGCGCCATGGCGAGGACCGGATGACGGTCGCGCACCGTCCAGGCAAGCAGGGCCTCGGCCGCGCCTACGTGGACGGAATGTGCCGGGCCGTGGACGATGGCGCGGAGTTCGTCGTCCAGATGGACAGCGACCTCTCGCACTCACCCGACTACCTGCCGCAGATGCTCGGCACGCTGCTGGCCAGCAACGCGGACGTGGTCATCGGCTCGCGGTACGTGTCCGGCGCCAGCCTGGCCAGCGAGTGGTCCTGGCAGCGCAAGGCGCTGTCGAGCTTTGCCAACTACTACGTCCGGGTCCTTCTGCGGCTGGGCATCCGCGACGTCACCGCGGGGTTCAAGCTCTGGCGGAGCTCCGCCCTCAAGACGATCGACGTGGCCAGCGTCCGGAGCAACGGCTACAGCTTCCAGGTCGAGATGAACTACCGCACGATCGCCCGCGGTCTCAAGGTGGTCGAGTTGCCGATCCACTTCGTCGACCGGGCCGAGGGCGAGAGCAAGATGAGCGTCAAGGTGCAGCTGGAGTCGGCGCTTATGCCGTTCTCGCTGCGCCGGCGGGCTCGATAAGCCACGTAGCCGCCTCGTTCCCACCAAATCGGCCTGCCCGGGCAGGATGCTGCGTCCGGACAGGCCGATCGGCGGGGCTTACGCGGCGATGACCGCTGGTGAGTGCGCCTCCTCCAGCGCTAGCTCGAGCACCTCGCGCACGTCGCTGACCGGGTGAATGGTCAGTGCCGCGCGCACGTTCTCGGGGACATCCTCAAGATCGGGCTCGTTGCGCTTCGGGATCAGGACCGTGGTGAGCCCGGCCCGGTGAGCGGCGAGCAGCTTCTGCTTCAGGCCGCCGATGGGCAGGACCCGGCCAGTCAGCGAGACCTCGCCGGTCATCGCCACGTCCGAACGGACCAGGCGGCCCGACAGCAGCGACGCCAGCGCGGTCGTCATCGTGACGCCGGCGCTCGGCCCGTCCTTGGGCACGGCTCCGGCCGGCACATGGACGTGCACGCCCCGGTCCTTGAGATCACCGACGGGCAGCTCAAGCTCGGCACCGTGCGATCGCAGGTACGACAGCGCGATCTGGGCCGACTCCTTCATCACGTCACCGAGCTGGCCGGTGAGCGTGACGCCCGTGGTCCCGGTCTCCGGATCGGCCAGCGACGCCTCGATGAACAGCACGTCGCCGCCCACGCCGGTGACCGCCAGGCCAGTGGCCACGCCGGGCACCGCGGTTCGCTCGGCCGACTCCGGGGTGTGCTTGGGGTGGCCGAGGTAGTCAGGCAGGTCGTCGGCGCCGATCGTGACCGGGACCGACGCGGGGTCAGTCTCGGCCTTCGCCGCCAGCTTGCGCAGAACCTGAGCGATGGACCGCTCCAGGTTACGGACGCCCGCCTCACGGGTGTACTCGGCAGCCAGGCGCCGCAGCGCGTCGTCGGTCAGGTCGACGTCCTTGGGCTCCAGGCCGGCCCGGTCCAGCTGGCGGGGTAGCAGGTGCCCGCGAGCGATCGTGACCTTCTCGTCCTCGGTGTACCCGTCGAGCGTGAGGAGCTCCATCCGGTCAAGTAGCGGCGCCGGGATGGCGTCCGCCACGTTCGCGGTGGCGATGAACAGCACGTCGGACAGGTCAAGCTCGACCTCGAGGTAGTGGTCCCTGAACGTGTGGTTCTGGGCCGGGTCGAGCACCTCGAGCAGGGCCGCGGTCGGGTCGCCGCGGTAGTCGGCGCCGAGCTTGTCGACCTCGTCGAGCAGGATGACCGGGTTCATCGAGCCGGCCTCGCTGACGGCCCGCACGATCCGGCCAGGCAGCGCGCCCACGTAGGTGCGCCGGTGGCCGCGGACCTCGGCCTCGTCCCGGACGCCGCCGAGGGCAACCCTGGCGAACTTGCGTCCCATCGCCCTGGCCACGGACTCGCCGAGGCTCGTCTTGCCCACGCCGGGCGGGCCGGCCAGGGCGAGCACTGCCCCGCTCCGGCGGCCGCCGACCAGCTGCAGGCCGCGGTCGGCCCGCCGCTTCCTGACGGCCAGGTACTCCACGATCCGGTCCTTGACATCGTCAAGCCCGGCGTGGTCGGCGTCCAGGATCGCCCGGGCGCCGGTTATGTCGTAGGCGTCGTCGGTCCTGGTGTTCCACGGCATCTCGAGTACCGTGTCCAGCCAGGTCCTGATCCAGCCGGCCTCGGGCGCCTGGTCGGAGCCGCGCTCGAGCTTGGCCGCTTCCTTCAGGGCGGCCTCGCGCACCTTCTCCGGCAGGTCGGCCGCGTCGATCCTGGCCCGGTAGTCCTCCTCCTCGGAGGCGGGCTTGCCGTCGAGCTCGGATAGTTCCTTGCGGATGGCCGCAAGCTGCTGGCGCAGCAGGAACTCACGCTGCTGCTTTTCCATGCCTTCCTTGACGTCATTGCTGATCGTCTCGGCCACGTCCAGCTCGGCCAGGTGTTCGCGGGCCCAGCCCCCGAGCAGCTCAAGCCGCTCGGTCGGGTCCGTGGTCTGCAGCAGCTGGAGGCGCTGCTCCAGGCTCAGGTAGCTGGCATAACCGGCGCTGTCCGACAGCTGAGAAGGATCGGTGATGCGCTGCAGCACGTCCACGTACTGCCAGGCACCCCGCTTCTGCAGGATCGCCGCGGCCAGGCCGCGGTACTCGCGGGCCAGCTCAGCCGCCTTCTGGCCTGGCTCGGGCTCCTCAACGACGGTCCCCTCGACCCACAGTGCCGCGCCGGGACCGACGGTCCCCGTACCGATCTTTACCCTGGCAACACCGCGGACGACGGCCGCGCGCTCGCCGCTCGGCAGCCTGCCGACCTGCTCGATCGTGGCCAGCGTGCCGATCGGCGTGTACCTGCCGTCCGGCCGTGGGACCAGCAGGACCTGGGCTTCGTCATCGCCCTCGGCCTGCTTGGCGGCCAGCTGCGCGGCCTCGATCGCGGTGCGCGGTTCGGTCGCGGAGATGTCCAGGGGCACCACCATGCTGGGCAGTACCACCGCATCCTCGAGCGGCAGTACAGGCAGCGAGAGCGTCTTGCCCATTGAAGTCCACTTCCCTTGCGTGTGTGCTTACGCAATTACAACTGCTATAAGCGGAGGGGGGCTTCGTTTGTTCCTGCTCCCGTTCGCCTTCGGCGGACGGCAGTCCTCTGACCCAGCGTGGGGTCGCAGCCGTGGGGTCGCAGCCGTGGGGTCCGGCCATGGGGTCGCAGCCGCGGGGTCCGGCCGTGGGCGCATTCACGGCGCTTACGACATTTCGCCCGCGGCCTGGTGTCGTCGGTCACGGTGCAGGCAGGGCGCGCACACCCGCTCGCCCGCCGGCCGCGGTCACATCGGGTAGCGGTGCACGCCGAGCGCGTACTCGCAGCCTGCGCCCAAACCGACATAGCCCGCCATGTTGCGCAGGAACTCGTCCGGGTCGAAGTCGCCGCCAAGACCCTCGATGTAGGCCCGGTGCTCGCGCAGCGAGGCGATGCCCGCCTCGATCGTGTCGGTCACGTCCACGTAGTGCGTGGGGTTGCCGCTGCCGGCCACGTAGGCGCTCTTGATCGTGTCGCAGGGCGGCCCGAGGTCGGGGAACACCCACTCGTTCGCCGCATCCCGGCACGCGTCGAGGACGGCAATGCCGACCGCACGATGGTCAGCGTGGTTGACCGGACCGTCCTCAGCCCAGGTGAGGTCGAAGCTCATCGTGATAACGATCTCGGGCTGCAGCTGCCGGAGCGCGGCGGCCAGATCGCGCCGCAGCGGCACGCCGTACTCGATCAGCCCATCTGGATGACCAAGGAACTGTACTTCCGTCACGCCGACGACGGCCGCCGCACGCCGTTCCTCGTCCTCGCGCAGCGGCCCCACTACCGCCGGATCCTGGCCGGCGATCCCGGCCTCGCCGCTGCTGACCAGCACATAGGCGATGTTCTTGCCCTGCCCGGTCCAGCGCGCGATCGCGGACGCCACGCCGTACTCCAGGTCGTCGGGATGTGCGACGACCGCAACCCCGCGGGTCCAGTCCTCCGCCATTGGCTGCACGTTCCCTCCAATCTCCCCAGACCCCTTCCCGAGGGGAACTAGGGGTGTCCTGCGCTGACGTGCTCTGCCATTCAACCGGTCCCGGCCGCGTGGCGACCAGGCTCCGGCCGTTGTGCCTCCCAGTTGAGGCTGTGCCTCCCAGTTGCGGCGGCCAGGTACCTGCGCATGCCCGATGGACGCGGCGTCAGGGAAAGCCGTCGTGCCTGGCTAAGCTGTGCCGAGGCAAGACCCGGCATCCGTCGCCTGTCAGTGCTGACTGGCTTTCCCCCGGCCGGGGTGCTGAGGGGAGCTGGCAGCCATGGACAGTGCAGGGGCGCGGGGCCCCGCCGCCCACCCGCCGCTGAAGGTCGCGCTGCTCGGCAGCGGGACCGTCGGGTCCCAGGTATACCGGCTGCTGACCGAGCAGTCGGCCGACCTGCAGGCGAGGGCTGGCGCACCGCTGCAGGTCGTCGGCGTCGCGGTCGACGATCCGGCCAAGCAGCGAGAGATCCCGGTCGCGCCCGGCCTGCTCACCACCGACGGACTGGAGCTGGTGACCAGGCCGGACGTCGACATCGTGATCGAGCTGATCGGCGGGATCGAGCCGGCCCGCACGCTGCTGCTCGCTGCTCTCAAAGCGGGCAAGTCGGTGATCACCGCGAACAAGGCGCTCGTGGCTGCAGACCGGGCGGTCCTGCACCGGACCGCGCAGGAGGCCGGCGTCGATCTGTACTACGAAGGCGCGGTCGCCGGCGCGATCCCGCTGCTACGCCCGCTGCGCGAATCGCTCGCCGGGGACGATGTCCGCCGGGTCATAGGCATCGTCAACGGGACCACGAACTTCATCCTCGACCGGATGGACACCTCGGGCGCCGACTTCAGCGCGGCGCTGGCCGAGGCGCAGGCGCTCGGCTACGCGGAGGCGGACCCGACCGCGGACGTCGCGGGCTTCGACGCGGCGGCGAAGGCGGCCATCCTGGCCAGCATCGCGTTCCACACCGAGGTGACGGCCGACGATGTCTACCGCGAGGGCATCTTGTCGGTTACCTCGGCCGACATCGCCAGCGCCAGGTCTCTCGGCCTCGTGGTGAAGCTGCTGGCGATCTGCGAGCGGTGCAATGGCGGGATCACCGCCAGGGTGCACCCGGCCATGATCCCCAGGGTGCACCCGCTGGCCGCTGTCCGTGACGCCTACAACGCCGTGTTCGTCGAGGCCGAGTCGGCGGGCAGGCTCATGTTCTACGGGGCCGGCGCGGGCGGCCAGCCCACCGCCAGCGCGGTTCTCGGCGACACGGTCGCCGTCGCCAGGAACCTCCAGGCCGGGCTGCGAGGGCCCGACTCCTCTACCTACGCCGGCCTCCCGCTTGTCCCGATCGGTGACGCGATCACCAGGTACTACGTCCAGCTCGACGTCGCTGACCGGCCCGGCGTGCTCGCCCCGGTGGCCGACGCGTTCGCCCAAAACGGCGTGTCGATAAAGGATGTTCGGCAGGAGGGCCGCGGCGACGACGCCAACCTGATTATCATGACGCACTCAGCCAGGGAAGCAGCGCTCGCGAAGACGGTCTCGGTGCTCAGCGCGATGGAGGCGGTGCGCAACGTCGACAGCGTCATGCGCGTCGAGGGCGTCGAGGGCGAGTGATGGCCGGGCCGTGGCCGTGGGGAGGTGTCATCGCCGAGTACCGAGCCCGGCTGCCGGTCCCCGAGGGCGTGCCGGTGGTAACGCTCAGGGAAGGCGGCACCCCGCTGCTTCCCGCGCCCGTCCTTTCCGAGCTGACTGGCTGCGCGGTCTACCTCAAGGTCGAAGGCGTCAACCCGACCGGCTCGTTCAAGGACCGCGGCATGACCGTCGCCGTCACGCTGGCCGCGGCCAGCGGGGTCAAGACCGTGATCTGCGCGTCCACTGGCAACACCAGCGCCAGCGCCGCCGCCTACGCTGCCAGGGCGGGCCTGGCCTGCGCCGTGCTGGTGCCAAGGGGCAACATCGCGGTCGGAAAGCTGGCGCAGGCACTGGCGCACGGTGCTCGCCTGCTGCAGGTCGACGGGAACTTTGACGACTGCCTTGAGCTGGTACGCAAGCTGTCGGCCGAGTATCCGGTCGGGCTGGTCAATTCCATCAACCCGGACCGGATGCAGGGCCAGAAGACCGCGTCGTTCGAGGTCGTCGATCAGCTCGGCGGCGCTCCCGACGTGCACGTCCTGCCAGTTGGGAACGCGGGGAACATCGCGGCCTACTGGCTCGGCTACCGCGAGTACTCCGAGGCCGGAAAGACCGGCACGAGACCGCGGATGTTCGGCTACCAGGCGGCCGGAGCGGCGCCGATCGTGATCGGCGCGCCGGTGCCCGAGCCGTCGACGATCGCGACCGCCATCCGGATCGGCAACCCGGCCTCCTGGCACCTCGCCAAGACGGCCATCGCCGAGTCGGGCGGGCTGATTGACTCGGTGACCGACGAGCAGATCCTGTCCGCCTACCGGCTGCTATCCGAGCGGGAGGGCGTGTTCGTCGAGCCCGCCTCGGCCGCCGGAGTGGCGGGACTGCTGAAGGCGCGCGCGGCCGGCGCGATCCAGGCCGGGTCGGTGGCGGTGTGCACGCTGACCGGCCACGGCCTGAAGGATCCGGAGACCGCGGTGACCGGCGCCCGGACGCCCGCGACCATCGCCGTCGACGTCGCCGCGGCCGCGGCCGCGCTGGACTTGCGATGAGCTGGACCGCTGTCAGCTCGGCGGGCGAGTCGGTCCGCGTCCGCGTCCCAGCCACCAGCGCAAACCTCGGCCCCGGCTTCGACTCCTTTGGCCTGGCGCTGGCCCTGCACGATGAGGTTTCTGCCCGAATCACTCCGGCCGGCGTAAAGCTGCAGGTGACCGGCGAGGGCGCGGACACGGCCCAGGCCGGAGAGCAGCACCTGGTCATCAGGGCCATGCGGGCGGCCTTCGACGTCATCGGCTCGCAGCCTGGCGGCATCTGGCTTTCGTGCCAGAACAAGGTGCCGCACGGCTTCGGGCTCGGCTCGTCCGCGGCGGCCATCGTGGCCGGGCTGCTGTCGGCCAGGGCTCTGGCCGGGCCGGCCGGATTCGTCGCGCTGCCCGACTCCAGGCTGCTGGCCCTCGCGACCGAACTGGAAGGTCATCCGGACAACGTGGCGGCGTGCATGCGCGGCGGCCTGACGATCGCGTGGCGGGGGGTCGGCGGAATAACCGCCGCCCGGCTGGAACCGGTGCCGGAACTCCGCCCCGTCGTCTGCGTGCCGACGACGCCGCTAGCTACCGAGGCGGCTCGCCAGGTGCTGCCAGAGACTGTTCCGCACGCCGACGCGGCGGCGAACTCCGCCAGGGCAGCGTTGCTGGTCACGGGGCTGACAAGTCAGCCCGACCTGCTGCTTGCCGGGACCGAGGACTTCCTGCATCAGAGTTACCGGGCGGACTCTATGCCCGCCACCGCAGCCTTGATCGCAAGGCTCCGGGCGGCGGAGATTGCCGCTGTCGTCTCGGGCGCGGGCCCCTCGGTCCTCGCCCTGCCAACCGATGACCTCGGCGCCCGCGCCGTCGCCCGGCTGGCCGGGCGCCCCGATCGCGAGGCCGACTGGCAGGTCCTCCAGCTCTCCGTGGACAGCTCGGGTGCGCAGCTGATTGACGACTCTGCGGTGTAGCGGGCCGGCTAGCCGGTCCGGTCCGCGAGTGCGGCCTTGACCTCATCGGCGGCCCGGAACATGCCCTTCACGTAGACGGACTCGATCGTTGCAGCAGCAAGCTCAGGAGTGATGTCCCGGCCAAGTGCCAGCACGCCGATGACGGACAACTTCAGCTTCTGGCCTTTGGCCCGGACGGCCTCGAGGTCCTTGCCGTTCAGCGCGAGGGCGCCGATCGATGCCTGCCGGCGGACCGCGCTCTGGCTGGTCTCGGCTTCATGCTTATCGAGCTGGTTGCGTATCGCGGTGCGGATGAAGTCCGTGCGGTTGCCGTAAAAACCCTCGTCGACCAGCAGGTCGATCTTGCCCAGGTCCACCGCGCCCATGTTGATGGTGATCTTCTCTGAGTCCATGATTACCACGCGCATCCCGATACCATCCTTATGCCATCTGCATGGATGGTAGATGGATGGCAGTCTGGCAGTCAAGCGAACCAGTGCGGCGCTGCGTCAGCCACCAGCGGTCGGCGGGCGGTCAAAGCAGCAGTCGCCGCACAGGACCGCACCCGGCACGCGGTAGTACAGGCAGCACGAGCGCCGCCGGAACGCCAGGCCCGATCCAGCCAGCCCGCCTCCGCCGGCCAGGTCAGGAGTCCGCATCAGGACCGCAGCCAGCGTGGCGGCGGCCGTGCCGAGGTCGGGCCGGGCCCGGACCACCTCGCCCAGGGCACCGGCCATGGCCGACGCCGAGTTTCCGCGCAGCAGCCCGTTGGCGAGCCGGACCGGCAGTGCGCTGGCGAACCCGGCCAGTGGACCGGCGACCACCCTCCGTATCAGCTCGGCTAGGTCCGTGGGCGATCCGCCGCGCCAGCCGGCGGGGCCGGCTAGGTCCGTGGGCGATCCGCCGCGCCAGCCGGCGGGGCCGGCGAGCCCGAGTCGGATGGATGGCTTGCTGCTGACGGCCAGCGACGTGAGGTCGGGAACAACGCCCGCGAGCAGAGCGCAGCCGAGGACGGGCGACCAGAGCCTGGCGGCGATGCCGAGATGCAGGATCGAAGCCGCGACCCGCATCTCGCGGGTGCCGAGCCGCTTGGCCGTGCTCGCGGCGGGCTCGGCCAGGCCGGCCCGGATCAGATGTTGCGCGGGCTGCCAGTCAGGAGGCAGCGGGCGGTCGAATAGCTCAAGCCGGAAGAAGGGGCCGACGCCGGCCGCCGCGAGCAGCGCCGAGCGCATCAGGTTCCCATCGACCGGACTGACTGTCCTGACCGTCACGTGACGACCGTAGTCCCCAGGTACCAGCCGTCCGGCGTTACTTGCCGGTGGCTGCCTCGAGCAGAGCGCCGGTGGCGAGTAGCAGGTCTTCCCCGTACGCGGGACCGACCAGCTGGATGCTGGCGGGCAGCCGGTGCTCGCTGGGCACCGGCAGCGCGAGGGCCGGGAGGCCGGCCAGGTTGACCGGCGCCGCGAGTTCCGGAATGTCGTGCTGGTCTGCTTCCGCAATCGGCGGGGGGAAGAATCCGACCGTCGGCAGCGCGATCACCTCAACCTGGCCGAGGAACTCGGCGAGCGTCGCCTTCCACCTTCGCTGGTAGGCGCGGGCAGCGTCCTGCTCATCAGCGGTCACGGCGGCACCGACCTGAAGCATCGCCAGGACCGGGTCGCTGATGCCGTCCGCGCTCGCCATCAGGCCCGCGTTCACCACGGCGGCCTCGCACGCGGTCAGGACGTAGGCCTGCCTCAGGGCTTCCGCCCAGCCCACCGCACTTAGCTCGACGATCTCCACGCCGCTCGCCCGAAGCGCGGCATCGACCGCGGCCTCGATGCGCGGGTCGGTCTTGTCGGGCAACGGCCGCAGCCGGCCGACTCGGCTGGCCGGGCTCGCGCCGACAGCGAACCCAGGCTCCAGCAGTGCCATGCCGGCGGTCAGGCCGGCCACGTCTGCGGCGATCGGACCGACGGTGTCCAGGCTTGGCGCCAGCGGCCACACGCCGTCGAGACTGATCCGGCCGAATGTGGTCTTCAGGCCGGCCAGGCCGCAGAAAGCCGCAGGCACCCGCACCGAACAGCCGGTGTCTGTGCCGAAGCCGATGTCGGCCGACCCTTCGGCCACCGCCACCGCAGATCCGCTTGACGATCCCCCTGGCAGCAGCGCCGGGTCGAGCGGGTTGACTGGCGTGCCGAACCACTGATTCACGCCGCTGGCGCCGAAGGCCAGCTCGTGCATGTTCGCCTTCCCGACGATCACGGCATCGGCCGCCCGGGCCCCGGCCATGCAGGCAGCGTCGGCCTCGGCGGGCTCGGCGACCAGGGCGAGTGCCTTGCAGCCCGCGGTCGTCGGCACGCCTGCGATGTCGATGTTGTCCTTGACCGCGATCCGAGGGCCGCTACCTGGGTGGTCGAGTCGGGCGATAAACGTGGTCATCGGCCAATTCTTTACGCCAGCCCGGCGGACCGCCAGTCGGCGGGAGCCAGCCCGACCGCAGAGCCCGAGCCCACCCCGCACCCCCTCGTGGCCGGCTCACTGTACGGGCCGTCGATCCTGGCGCTCCAGGTCGTTCATGCCGACTACCGCGGTCTCTGGCCGTGGGAGTCCGGCTATCGCGGTAACGGCCCCGGCGGTCAGCCGGTACTTGTCGTCCGCGCTGAACCACCGGCAAGCGCGGCCTGACCGGGGGACTTACCGGCGATGCGCCCTGACCGGGGGACTTACCGGCGATGCGCCCTGATCGGGTGTGAGCGGCGATGCGCCCTGATCGGGTGTGCGCGGGCAGTGCGCCCTGATCCGGTGTGAGCGCCAACATGTCCCGGTCGCGGAGTGGCTGCTAGGCCGCGGCGGCGACCCGGCGCATCACGTCGGCCCGCAGTGCGCCGATGTCGGTGCCGACTTCGGTCAGGACGGTCAGGGCGCCGCTATGCCGCTGATCGATGATGCCAAGCATGATGTGGCCCGACGATATCTCCCGCTGGCCCAGCCGCACCGCGTGCTTCAATGCGCCGGCGAGCGCCTGCTTGCCGTCGTCGGCCATCGACAACCGCTTCCGACCAGGAACTGCGACGCTGTCGAGCGCTCCGGGGCCGAACGTCGCGTCGGTTGCGCGCCGGACCGCGTCCAGATCGATGCCGAGGGCGGCCAGCGCCTCGGCATCCAGGTTGGCGGGTCCCGGATGGTTGCCGCGGGGCACCCTGGCCCGCAGGCCTTCGAGCGTCAGTCCTGCCGCCGACATTGCGTCGGCGGCTTGGCCCGGCTCGGCCAGCAGGCCGAGCAGAAGGTGCTCGCTGCGGATCTTGTCCTGGCCGGCGCGGCCGGCCTCGTACCTGGCGTCGATGACCGCCTGCCTTGCGGCGGACGTGAATCGTTCAAGCACTGTCCCCTCCGATCGGCTTGCGGTTGACCAGGCGGCGGCCGACCGACTGCGCTGGGCGGCCAGCTAGGGCGCTCGCGTACTTCTTATGCACCGCCTGCTTGCTCACGCCGAGGAAGAAGGCGATCTCCTGCCAGGACCAGCCACGGTCTCGCGCGTTCTCGACCTGGAGAGCCTCCAGGCGCTCGGCCAGCTCGCGCAGTGCGCGGGCCGCGCGCAGGCCCTCGGCGGGGTCCTGGCCGCTGGCCGCCTCGGCCAGCGTTACGTCGTTGCTCATAGCGTCAATATATGTTGACGATCCGACTCTGTCAACAACGGTTGACGGCCGACGACGGTCCGGCGCGCCGTCGATCATGAGTCTCCGAGTGCCAGCCGGCAACAAACGACACCTAAGGGCAATCTACTGCCGGTCTAGCGGCAGCTCTGGCACCTCGGCTGTCGTTCCCTGCACCGCCGAACGTCACCAAACTGCCCTTCACTGCTGTTGAGTTTCGGGACTGGAGTGAACCTTTGAGTCCTGCGGCCTTCCTGGGACAGCGGAAGGGGAACGAGGCCCGGCCGCGGGGATCGAGGGCCCTGAGGTGGGCGCCGAGGCCGGGCGGCGGGTGGTTCGACTTTGCCGACTGGCGACCATGCCGGCGGACGCCGGAGGATCGGGCGAGCAGGCGCCGAGGCCGGGTGCGCGGCGGGGCGGTGCGCGGTGCTGGGGGTGGGGCGCGGCGGGGCG
>JASHOL010000008.1 GCA_030041135.1 Streptosporangiaceae bacterium
GCTGGCTCCCGGCGAGTCACTTGACCTGCTGCTTGAGTGGGACGGCGTGCCCGAGCCACCGGCTCAGGGCGAGGCCGACCGGCTGCTGAGGTACACCGTGGCGCACTGGCGGAACTGGCTGCGGACCTCCAGGTACCAGGGGCGGTACCGGGAAGTGGTGGAGCGGTCAGCGCTGGTCCTGAAGCTGCTGGTCTACCAGCCGACCGGCGCGCTGGTCGCCGCGCCCACCACCTCGCTGCCTGAGCTGGTCGGCGGCGTCAGGAACTGGGACTACCGCTACACCTGGATCAGGGACGCGGCCTTCACCTTGTACGGGCTGATCCGGCTTGGCTTCACCGAGGAGGCGGCCGGCTTCATGGACTGGCTGGAAGACCGCTGCCGTGACACCCCAGCCGGCCAGGGCCTGCAGGTGCTGTACGCCATCGACGGCAACCCTGACGTGCCGGAATCGACGCTCGATCACCTCGACGGCTACCGCGGCTCCCGGCCGGTCCGGCTCGGCAACTCGGCGGCCGGCCAGCTGCAGCTGGACATCTACGGCGAGCTGATGGACTCGGTCTACCTGTTCAACAAGTACGGGCAGCCGATCGGCTATGAGCTGTGGGAGGCGCTGTGCCGGCAGCTCGAGTGGCTGGAGAAGAACTGGCGGCTGCCCGACGACGGGATATGGGAGAGCCGCGGAATACGCCGACGCAACACGTATTCGGCCCTGATGACGTGGGTGGCCTTCGAGCGGGCGATGCGGATCGCCCGCCAGCGCGGGTTGCCCGGCCCGGTCAGCCACTGGCGGCAGGTTTCCGGCGCGGCTTTCCATGCAGTGCAGCGGGAAGGCTGGAGCCAGGACCGCAGGTCCTACGTCGGGTACCTCGGCGGCACGACCCTGGACGCGTCGGTGCTGGTGATGCCGCTGGTCAAATTCGCCGGCCCGAGCGACCCGCGGTTCCTTGCCACGCTGGAGCGGGTCGGGGAGGAACTGGCCAGCGACAGCCTGGTCCGCCGGTACGAACCTGACGGCTCCGATGGGCTGCCAGGCAGCGAGGGTACCTTCAATTTGTGCTCGTTCTGGTATGTCGAAGCACTGACCAGGGCGGGGCGCATCGCTGAGGGCCGGTACGTGTTCGAGAAGATGCTCACCCACGCCAACCACGTTGGCCTGTTCGCCGAAGAGATCGGCCAGTCCGGCGAGGCCCTGGGCAACTTCCCGCAAGCCTTCACCCATCTGGCCCTGATCAGCGCCGCCACTAATCTCGACCGCGCGCTGGCAGGCGGGGCGCTGTCGGCGTGACCGGACCAGGCTGCGCAGTCGCCAGATCCTCGGCCGTGGCAGCTCAAGCCGACGTCAACGATCAGGAGGTAACAAATGCGTGCGGTGGTCATGACCGCTGTCGGAGGGCCGGAAGTCCTCAAGGTCGAAGAGCTGCCGGAACCAGAGATCACCGGGGAGCACGACGTCCGGGTCCGGCTGAGGGCGGCCGGCATCAACCCGGTTGACTACAAGCTGCGCTCAGGCGGAACGATCGGAGGGTCCCTTCCTGCGGTTCTGGGCTGGGACGGGGCCGGGGTGGTCGAGGCTACAGGCCCGGCGGTCTCCCGGGTCCGCGAGGGCGATGAGGTGTACTTCTGTGACGGCGGCTTCGGTCCTGCGCCGGGCACCTACCAGGAGGTAAAGATCGTCGACGAGCGGTACCTGGCGCGCAAGCCCGAACGGCTGTCGTTCGTCGAGGCGGCCGCGGCGCCGCTGGTCACCATCACGGCGTGGGAAGCACTGCGGGAGCGGGCCAGGGTCAGCGCTGGCCAGTCGGTCCTGGTGCAGGCCGGCGCGGGCGGGGTCGGTCACATGTCCCTGCAGATAGCCCGGCTTGCCGGAGCTCGGGTGGCCACCACGGTCACGGCCGGCCCGAAGACCGAGCTGGCGTCATCGCTGGGCGCGCAGTTGTGCATCGACTACACGCGCGAGGACGTCGGCGAGAAGGTGCGCGCCTGGACCGGCATCGATGGCGCCGACGTGGTCCACGACACCGTCGGCGGCAAGACCTTCACCTCCTGCTTCTGGCTCGTGCGGCCCTACGGTGACCTGGTCTCCAACGTCGAGAGCCCGTGGGCGGAGGAGGCGATCAACGCCATGCACGAGCGGAACCTGCGGGTCTCGTTCACCTGGATGCCCGCGCCATCGGTGTTCGGCTGGCCGCAGCACCGGGAACGGCAGCGGGCGATCCTGGAACAGGCAGCCGGTCATTTCGAGGCCGGTGACCTCCGCGTTAACGTCGGCGCCACATTTCCCCTTGATAAAGCCGCCGATGCGCACCACGCCCTGGAAGCTGGCCAGGTAACCGGCAAGACGGTTCTGACCATGCCATAAGCGGACCCGGACTTGGCCGGTGCACCGTCAAGTGCGCCCTCGCCTGGTCTCAAGTTGCGCACGGCGGGTAGTGGTGCTCCATGACGAACCTCGCGCCATCGCCGACTGCGATCCGCCGCGCCTATCACGAGGAACTCGGCCCGGGACAGCGGTCCGCCCTGCTGTCCTGGCTCGCCTTCAGTGTCACTTTTGCCGGGTTGCGTGCACTTACCTACAGCATCCGGGCGGGCAAGGGACCGTTCCGCAACATCAGCGTCGGCGGCGAACACCTGCATCACTACATGTGGGGCATCGCCTTGCTGTCGGGTGTCGGCGCGGTTGCCGTCCGGGGCGAGGAGCGGCACCGCCGTCACCCGGCGGTCGCGCTCAGCTATGGCTCCGGCCTGGCCCTCATCGTCGATGAGTTCGCCCTGCTGCTTGACCTGAGCGACGTCTACTGGGCCAGGCAGGGGCGTATCTCGATCGACATCGGAGTCGGAGGCATCGCCGCGGCCGGGTCCTACTTCGCCGGGTTGCCTGTGCTGCGCAGGCTGCAGCGGGATCGCAAGGAGCAGACGCCCCGGCCGGAGACGTCCGCACCCCAGGCTGTATCCGAGCCCAGGGCCGGCTGACCCGCGGAAAGGGTGCAGGAGGAAAACGCCGGCTCGCTAACCTCGAGCAACCAGGGACCAGAGGTACGACAGCGGCTGGCCGTCTGGCTCGTCTCGGGCCGCGAACTCGAGCAGCAGCGTCTCGACGCAGTCCTTCAACTCGGCCAGCGATCCCGGCCCCAGGCGCAGAATGCCGCGTGACAGGTCACGGCTTGAGTCTGGTCCGGCTTCGAGCAGCTCGGTGCGGTGCGCGGCGATGATTGCCAGGTCTACGCGCTGGACTAGTTCAGGCTCGTCCAGGTCGACCGCGACAAGCCCCCACGTGCGGCCGGTCGCCCGGTATGGCCGTTCCCGTGAGCCGCGCGCTCCGTGCCGGTCCGGCTCATTGGCGAGGAAGCCCGCGTTGGCCAGCGCCCGCACGTGCCGAAGCGAGGTCGCCGGAGACATGCTCATCCGCTCGGCGATCTCCTTGTTGGTCAGCGACTGGTCGACGCACAGCCGCAAGATCCGCCAGCGCGCCGGGTGCGTCAGCGCCCGCAGCTCCTCAACTGAAGCTTGTCTCTTCGCTTTGGCGCCAGGTGGCATGCGGACACTGTAACGGTTGACCGGGCCCGCCCAGCGTGATGAACTGCCACTGATTTCAAAAAGTGAAATCATCAGTCGAGGGGCCGGGATCGATGACGCGAGCCGTGCTTGACCAGGTCAGCGAGTGGGTGGCGGCGCACCGCGAGGAGAGCATCCTGGAGTGGGCGGACTGGATCCGGCAGCCGAGCGTAAGCAGCGACGGCACCGGATTCCCTGCTGCCACCGAATACGGCGCCGAGCTCGTCCGGCGCAGCGGGCTGACCCCGGAGGTCGTCGAGACGGCCGGCAGGCCGCTGGTTCTGGGCACCTCGCCGGACGGCCCGGCGGGTACCCCGCACGTGCTGATCTACGGGCACTACGACGTGCAGCCGCCGGGGCCGCTCGCGGACTGGCGCAGTCCCCCGTTCGAGCCCGAGATCCGGGACGGCCGCATGTACGGCCGGGGCACCGGCGACAACAAGGGGCAGCACCTGGCCCAGCTGCTGAGCCTGCGCGCGCTCCTGGAGGTCAGCGGATCGCTCCCGTGCCGGGTGACTGTGCTGCTCGATGGCGAAGAGGAAATCGGCAGTCCGAGCCTGGCCGAGGCCGTCCGGCACCGTTTTCCTGACGGCGACGGCCGTCCCGACCTGGCCGTATGGAGCGACGGACCAGTGCACGAGTCCGGCCGGGCCACGGTGGTGCTCGGCGTGCGCGGGGTCGTCGCGTTCCAGCTCCGAGTCACCGGCGCGGTCGCGCCGCTGCACTCAGGCAACTGGGGCGGCATCGCACCGAACCCGGCCTGGCGGCTTGTGCACCTGCTTGCCTCGATGCGAGCTCCCGACGGCACGATGCTGATCGACGGCGGGCACGACGGGGTCACGCCGCTGTCGCCGGGCGAGCAGGCGGCGTTCGATGCGATGCCGGCGGACGTGGCGCGGGTGCTGCGGGAACTGGGCGTCGACGCCATGGAGCCGCCCGCAGGCCTCGGCTACTACCAGCGACTGTCTCAGCCGACCTTCACCATCAACTCGCTGACCTGCGAGGACGCGGGCGAGCATCGCACGATCATCCCGAACGTCGCGGTGGCCAAGTGTGACATGCGCCTGGTCGGCGGGCAGCGAGCCGCCGACGTTATGGCGGCGATCCGGCGGCACGTCGCCAGGCACGACCCCGCCGCTGAGGTCACGTTCGGCGCCGCCATGGAGCCGCACCGGACGCTGCCAGAGAGCCGCTACACCGAGACGGTGATCCGCGGCGCCGAGGCCGGGCTGGGCCAGGAGCCGCTGCTGACTCCCGCGCTCGGCGGCAGCCTGCCCATCGCGGAGTTCGGCGACGCGCTCGGCATCCCCTGCTACGGCATCCCGTTCGCCAACGCTGACGAGCGCAACCATGCGCCGAACGAGAACATGGAGGTCGACCGGTTCCTGCGCGGCATCAGCGGCGCGGCAGGCGTGCTGCTCGCGTTGGGCGGTGCCCTGTGAGTCAGGGTGCGGCCGATCGTGGCTCCCGAAGCCGGGCCGCGAACGCGACTGACAGCACGGGAAGCCCGGCGAGGACCGCGAGGGATACGGCCAGCCCGTAGCTGTCGGCCAGGAAGCCGAACAGCGGGGCAGCCAGCCCGCCGATCGAGATGGCCAGCCCCAGGGTGACGCCGCTGGCCGTGCCGATGCGGTTCGGCAGGTAGTCCTGGCCCAGCGTGACCTGCACGGCGAACGGCAGGAAGAGCGCAAGCCCGGAGACAATGGCAGCGCAGAACGCGAGCGTGACGTCGGGCGCGACCGCCAGCAACGCCAGCGCCGGAATCGCGCAAGCGTAGCCGAGCCGGATCGTGGCCAGGCGCCGCCAGCGGTCGGCCAGCCAGCCGCCGGTCAGCGATCCGACCGCGCCGGCCGCGACGAAGGCGGTCAGCGCCGCGGAGCCCACCGCGGTCGGCTCGTGGAACCGGTGGATGACGAACAGCGCGAGGAGCGAGGCGACACCGAAATAGGCGATCGACCTGGTGGTGACGACCGCGGTGAGCCGGGCGAAGCTGTGCCAGTCGTCCCGGCCCGGCCGGTCAGCGCGACCGTCAGCCGCTCGTGCCCGCACGCTCTGCCCGGCCGCGTGCGCTCGGCGCCAGGGACGGCGAATGGCGAGCAGCGCGGCCATCGCGACGGCCGGCACCGCGAGCAGCGGTGTCCCCCGCAGCCCGGTTATCAGCAGGACCGGCGTGACCACGAGCGGCCCAAGCGCGATCCCGATGTTGCCGCCCACCGAGAACCAGCTCATGGCCTGGGTGGAGTTGCCGGCCACGCCACGGGCGGTCCTGGTTGCCTCCGGGTGGTAGGCCGCGACACCGACTCCGGACAGGGCAATGGCCAGCCACGTCATCACGTAGCTGTCGCCCAGGCCCGACAGGCCCACTCCGATTCCGGCGACGAGCAGGCCGACCGCGATCAGCCACCCGAGCCGACGGCGGTCGGTGATAACGCCGAAGGCGGGCTGGACCGCGCTGGACAGGAAGGTCGCTGCGAGCGTGAGCCCGGTGAGGCCGGCGTAGGTGTAGTGCCGCTCGATGGCCAGGAACGGCAGCAGTGCGGGCACTGCCCCCTGATAGAGGTCGTCGACCGTGTGGGTCGCGGCCAGCAGGGCAAGGATCGGACCGCTTCCGGCGATGAGTGCAGATGTCTGATGAGTTGCCGCGCGGAGCGCGAACGGGCTCTTCATGATGGCGTCACCGGCCGATCAGCGATCGCAGGTTGGCTGCAGTGGGGTCGAGATGGTCGTGCGTGGCCCGGGCTGCCGCGTCGGCGTCTCCGGCCTCGATGGCCGCCGCCAGCCGCGCGTGAGCATCGTCTGCTCCGGCGTCCCGAACATGGTGATCCGATCGGACCGCGATGAGCGCCTCGCGGAGCGCGGCGGCGAAAGAGTCGAACATCTCGGCGAGCAGAGGGTTGTGCGCGGCGGCCACGACACTGCGGTGGAAGGCCAGGTCCGCCTCCACAAAGCTGGCGTCCTCGTCGCGGGCGCGCTCCCGCTCGGCCAGGGACCCGCGCAGGGCCGAGATGTCGCCCTCGGTGCGCCGGCTCGCCGCCAGGCGCGCGGCCTGCACCTCGAGCGCCTCGCGTACCTCATAGACCTCGAGCACGGCCGCGCGGCGCAGCCGGGGCTCCCAGTCGGCACTGGGCGTGACCGACCGGACGTAGGTGCCCGACCCCTGCCGCGTCTCCAGCAGCCCGGCGTGGACCAGGGCCCGGATGGCCTCGCGGATCGTAGACCGGCCCACCTCCAGCCGCTGCGCCAGTTCGGTCTCGGCCGGCAGGCGGCTGCCCACGGGCCATTGCCCGGAAAGCACCTGCTCGCGAAGCTGGCTCACCGCGAGGTCCACCAGCGGGCTCCGGCGCAGTGAGGTCAGTGCCACAGCGAGCCCTCCGGTGTGGCCGACCGCAATGGGATGAGCAAGTCATCAGACATATGAAGAGTGTACACTTGAGCGACCATTCGCGCTATGCCAGTCCAAGCGTCGACGGCCACCCGTGGACGGCTGCAGAGCTGCCGGTCTCCGGCTCGGAGAACACCGCACGGTCCCAGGGCCCTGCAGGCGGTTCATGGGTGAAGGTCGCCAGGGCTCGGCAGAGAGTTGCCGACGCCAGGTCTTTCCGTGTATTCCTGGCATCGGCAGACTTCAGGAACCCGATCTGGAGGTGGTCCCGGTGACGCCGTCCCCGCGGGCGGGGCAGGCATGATTGACGCGCCGTCGGGCACGGTAACGCTGCTGTTCACCGACGTGGAAGGCTCCACCCGGCTGTGGGATGCCGAGCGGGAGGCGATGGCGGCCGCGCTGCGCCGCCACGACGAGATCGTGCGGGGCGCGATCGAGCAGGCCGGCGGCTATGTCTTCAAGACGGCCGGCGACTCGTTCTGCGCCGCGTTCTCCGCCGCCAGGACCGGGCTCGACGCGGCGCTGACCGCGCAGCTGAGCCTGGCCGCGCAGTCGTGGCCGACCAGCCG
>JASHOL010000083.1 GCA_030041135.1 Streptosporangiaceae bacterium
TAGTTGTAGAACCGCAGGTCGCTGAACACATGGGCGGCGACCAGCCATATGTAGAGGTCGGTCAGCATCAGCGTGCCCAGCGTGGTCCACGCTAGCTGCATGTGCCTGGCGTTCAGCCGGGAGATCTTGGTCCAGATCCAGTACCGGGCCGGGTGCTTGGAGAAGTTCTTCAGCCGGCCACCGGTGATGTGCCTGCAGGAGTGGCAGGACAGCGTGTAGGCCCAGAGCAGGACCACGTTGGCCAGCATAATCAGCGAGCCCAAGCCGAACCCGAAGTCGCCGTTCGGGCCGCGAAAGGCCTGCGTCACGTCGTAGGTGTTCAGGATGGAGATCAGGACCACCATGTAGAAGAAGTACCGGTGCAGGTTCTGCATGATCAGCGGGAACCGCGTCTCGCCCGAGTACGTGGCGTGCGGCTCGCGGACCGCGCACGCCGCGGGTGCGCGCCAGAACGCCCGGTAATACGCGCGCCGGTAGTAGTAGCAGCTCAGCCGGAACCCGAGCACGAACGGCAGCGACACGACCGCGTACGGGATGATCGGAGGCACGCTGCCGAACCAGTGCCCGAGGCTGGAGGAGCCCGCCACGCACTCGCCGCTGATGCACGGCGAGTAGAACGGGGTCAGATAGTGGTAGTCCGGGACGTAATACCACTTGCCGATGAATACGTGTACGGTCGCGTAGGCGACCCAGATGGTCAGCAGCGTGGCTACCAGCGCGGGCTGTTCCCACCAGCGATCCTTGCGCAGGGTCTTCTCGCTGATCTGCGCCCGTGTTTTAGCTGGCGCATCCGATATCTGCGTCATTCCTCGACGTCTCCACCCTGGACCTGTAGGGGACCGCTGGGTCCGCTGGCCGGGACGGGCCGCCGGAGAGGGCGGACGGGCCGGGTCCAGCGGGCTCGCATCGCGTCAGAAACCTTATTCCAAGGGATACCACTCTCCGGCCTCCAACGGGGGTTCGCGCCGTGTGACTCTTACTACATAGCGCAGTTCCTGACGGCCTTAACGCTCAGGCTCTTACCCGCGTGCCTCGTTTCGGCTTACCAGGTCACGCACCTGGTCGAGCGGCAAGGCGAGGCGAGAATGTCCCTGGTAGCCGGTCATTGACTCGGCCATGAAGAGGGAGTTAAGAATGGCTTCTTCGGTCGCGTCCATTGCGGCAGAGAAGAAAACATTAAGATCATTTTCGGGAACGAGGCGTGCCCGCCCCGATCTCGTGTCGCGGCCGGCCGTGCTCATGGCCAGTGCGTAGTCGCCACTATGGCCGGAGAAGTCCGAGCCGGTGCGGCCCATCCCGGTGATGCAACGGCGCGCAACCCGCCCAAGCTGTCGCGAGTCCAGCGGAGCGTCGGTGGCCAGCACGATCACGCATGAGTTCCCCGGCCCCTGGGGCGACCCCGGAGACCCACGGGGGGCCGGGATCGGAACGCCAAGCACCGTCAGCGTGCCCCCGAAGTTGGCCTGGACGAGCACGCCAACCGTCGACGTCGTGTCCTCGACCGGTACCAGGCGGGACGCCGTGCCGATACCGGCCTTGAAGCCGAGCGCGCCGGTGCCGGTGCCCGCGCCGACGCAGCCCTCGGCCACCGGGCCGCTGGCGGCGTCGCGAATGGCCGCCAGCGCGTGCTCGGCCGTGATCGGCCTGCGGCGGGTGTCTGACAGGTACTGGTCGTTGGTCTCGGCGACGAACGGGTTGACGCTGACCAGCTCCTCGTTCCCCCGCAGCCCGAGGATGTAGCCGACCAGAGCGTCCGCAACCGTGAATGTGGCCAGCGTGCTGGTGAGCAGGACCGGGGTCTCGATCTCGCCCAGCTCATCGACCTGGGTACTGCCGACCGTCTTGCCGAACCCGTTGAACGTGAACAGGGCGGCCGGCCGCGCGGACCGGCCGGTCAGCGCGTCGTGCACGATCGCGGTTACGCCAGTGCGGATGTCGCTGCCCTCGATCAGGGTCACGTGGCCGACCCGAACGCCGGGCACGTCGGTGATCGCGTTGACCGGGCCTGGCGGCAGCACGCCGGGGACGATGCCAAGCTCGCGTGCTCGCATCCGTCCGGTCATCGGCTACCGTCCGCTTCGGCGAGCGGCTGCACGCCAAGCGCGCTGAAAAGGAACTCGACCTGCAGCAGCAGCAGGTTCTCCGCCACCTCCTCCTGAGCCGCCATGTGCGTGACCCCGGACAGGGGGAGTACCGTATGCGGTCGCCCGGCCGCCAGCAGGGCCGAGGACAGCCGCAGCGAGTGGGCCACGACTACGTTGTCATCGGCAAACCCGTGAATGATCATCAGCGGCCGCGTCAGGTTGGCCGCCTCGGGCAGCAACGAGCTGCGCTCGTAGGCCTGCGGGCTGAAGTCAGGGAGGCCTAGGTAGCGCTCGGTATACCCGGTGTCATAAAGCCGCCAGTCGGTGACCGGGGCCCCGGCGATGCCGGCGTGGAAGACATCGGGCCGGCGAAGCACCGCCAGCGCGGACAGGTACCCGCCGAACGACCAGCCCCGGATCGCGACCCTGGACAGGTCCAGGTCAGCGCATTGCCTGGCCGCGCTGTTTAGCGCCTCGACCTGGTCTTCGAGCGCCGGGGTGGCCAGGTCCCCGGCCACCGTCCTGTCCCACTCGGGACCGCGGCCTGGCGTGCCGCGGCCGTCCGCGACCACGACGGCGAAGCCCTGGTCGGCGAACCACTGCGGGGTCAGGTAGGCGTCATAGGCCGCGGTGACGCGCTGGGCATGCGGGCCGCCGTAAGGGTCGCAAAGGACCGGCAGCCGTCCCGAGCCCGGTTCGTACCAGGACGGCAGCAAGATTGCGGTACGCACCCGGCTTGGCCCCTTCGAGTAGCTAAGCGCGACCCGGGGTGCGGGCAGGCTCGGCTGGTCGGCCAGCGAGCCGATCCCGGCGACGTCAGTCGGCTTGCCGTCGGAGCCAGGGCGCAGGACGCGCACGGTGACGCCGCTGCCCGCCAGCGTCTTGCTGGTCAGCAGCAGCGTGCCGCCCGCCAGCAGCCCGCCGTGCAGGCCCGCCTCCGCGCTGACGAGGTGGATCCCGTCGGGGCCTGCGGTCCATACCGACGTACTCGCCGGGTCGTCGGCGGAGGCCGAGAACAGGATCGTGTCGCCGTCGACGCTAAGGACGCTACGCACCTGCAGGCTTGGTGGCGTCAGCAGCTCGGCCGCCCCGGCCGAGTGCTGCTCGGCGGTACCTGCGACGAGGCGCTTGGCGCCGTCGTGGTCGGCGGTCCAGACGATCCGGCCGCTGCTGGTCCTGGCCGGGACCCCCGCCACGATGTCGACCCAGGCACCATCCTTGTCCGACCTGATGAGCTCGGCTGACCCACCGGAGGGGTCGAACGCGAGCAAGCGCATCTCGCGCTGGTCCCGGCTCAGCACGACCACAAGCGGGTCCCCGGCGCTCCATTCCGCGGTGACCAGGTAAGGAAAGGCCTGCAGGTCCCACTCGACCGGGCTCAGCCGGCCATCGAGCGAGGCGACAAAGAGCGAGACGACCGCGTTCGGCGTGCCGGCGGCCGGATAGCGCACGGTCATTCCTGGCTGGCCGGGCTGGGCCGGATCGGCGATGTGCCAGCGCTGGACCGCGGACTCGTCGACGCGCGCGACCAGGATGGCCGAGCCGTCCGGGGCCCACCAGTACCCGCGCGTGCGGCCCATCTCCTCGGCGGCGATGAAGTCCGCGAGCCCGTAGGTGACGTCTCGCGTATCCGCGGACCCGGCCAGCACGCGCTCAGGTCCGGCCACCGGGCCGGCCAGCGGCATGACCTTGAGCGCGCCGCCGCTGACGTAGGCCACGTGTCGGCCTGCCGGGTCGGGGCGCGGATCAGCGGCGGGCGTGCTCGTCCTGAGCCCCCGCAGGCTGCCCTCGCGCAGGTCGGCGACGTAGACTCGGCCGGCCAGCGCGAACGTCGCGAACTTGAAGTCGGGGTCGGTCGCGAAGCCGACGATGCCGGCGGCGCGCTCTCTGACGCGCTCGCGGCGGGCCCGCTCAACCGGATCGTCCGGCGCGCCGGCGATCGAAATGCTGGCCGGGTCGGCGATGAGCTGCTCCTGGCCGCTGGCCACATCCAGGGTCCACAGGCAGGTATCCGGGTCGGACCCCCCGCGCGAGCGCAGGAACGCCACGGTGCCACCGTCGTCGGAGATCTGGAACGACCGGGGCGCACCGAGCGTGAAGTTTCTGGTCCTGGCGGTCTGGCGCGGGAAGGAGTCGGTCACGGCATCAGATCCTGCCAGCCTCGCCGGTTCTGGCGATGAGTAGGCTCGCGGATATGACCAAATCGGACGGTGCTGGCCCGGGGGACGACCCCCGGAGCCCCCGCGGTGCTGGCCCGGGGGACGACCCGCGGAGCCCTCGCGGTGACGGCCTGGGCGTCCCTGAGGGCCGGCGGCTCCTGCTGGTACATGCGCATCCGGATGACGAGTCCATCGGAACCGGCGCCACCATGGCCAGGTACGCGGCCGAGGGCGCGCAGGTGACGCTCGTGACCTGCACACTCGGGGAACTCGGCGAGATAATCCCGCCCGAGCTCAAGCACCTGGCCTGGGACGCGGACGGCGGCCTCGGCCAGTACCGGATCGGGGAGCTGGCGGCGGCCTGCGCCGCGCTGGGTGTGACGGATCACCGGTTCCTCGGCTACCCCGGCAAATGGCATGATTCCGGCATGATGGGCACGCCGTCTAATGACTGGGACGGTGCCTTCTGGCGGGCCGACGTCGACGAGGCCGCCCGCGACCTGCTGACCGTCATCGACGAGGTGCGCCCGCAGGTCATCGTCACCTATGACGACAACGGGTTTTACGGCCACCCCGATCACATCCAGGCCCACCGCGTCGCCTGGCGGGCGTTCGAGCTGGCCGACGGGCTGGTGAGCAAGTTCTACGCGACTGCGATGCCGAAGTCCGTGCTCGCCGCGGCGATGGCGCTGCTGCAGGAGGACCGGACCGAGGTCGGCGAGGTCGGCGGGGCGGACTTCAGCCGGGTGGAATCGGTGGACGATCTGCCGTTCGGCACCGAGGACGAGAACGTGACCACCGAGATCGACGCGCAGGACTACCTGGACGCCAAGCTCGCGGCGATGCGCGCGCACGCCAGCCAGATCGCGGTGGACAGCCCGTTCTTCGCCCTTTCTGACATGGTCGGCCGGCGGGCGCTCGGGACCGAGTACTACACGCTGCTGTCTGGACCGCGCGGGACAGTTGGCGGCCTATACGGCCGGGAGATGGACCTGTTCAGCGAGATGGGCTGACAAAGGGGTGGACAGGACAGCGCGGCCCAATGCATCAGTGGCCGCTTCCGGTCAAGGAAGCGGCCACTGACGTTGCATCAGCCTTGCTGTTCGAGCAGATGAGGCTTCTGAACTAACAGTTGTCCGAATTGGAGGTCATCTGGATCCAGCCCAGAGTCCGGGTGGTGCCATTTGTGTCGTCGGGGTCGGTGCCATTGGGGTCTATGCAGAGCGTGTTACCGCTCCCGGTGCCGCCATCCCAAACGACACCCATCTCCGTTCCGCCGCTATGACCCTGCTCTTTCCAGACCCGGAAAGGAGTCTCGTTTTCCCAGGACCAGGTTCCAACGGCACCGCAGTCGCCGCCCGAGTATGCAGCCCAGTCCAGCCAGAACCCGGACGCGGCACCCGAGATGTACATCCAGCAGTCCCCGCCATAGCTTGTCGCCCCCCACGCGCAGAAAACGTCGGATTCGCAGGTCAGGCATTGCGACACGGGGAAGTCGTAACCGTACGCTGCTGTTGGGGTCGCGCACGTCGCGCTGGAGTCAGCCGCGGACACGCCGAGGACGATCTTGCCGCCGTCCCATTCCACTTCGTCGGCGGACACCCTGGTGCCGCCCGCGACCCTGGCCATGGCCGCGTTGAGTACCTTGTTCTGGTACGCGGTCGCCGCGGCGGCGTGCCCCGCCGATGCGGTGCTGGCGGTGGCGGCCTGAGCCGGAATGGTCCCGGCTGTGGCGAGGCAGGCGGCGAGCACGCCGGCTGCGAGCGATCCGGCCACGGCGGCCCGTCTCAGCCGCGCCGTGCGGAGGCCGGAAAATCTCTCCGCTCGTGACCGGATTAGGTGGGGTACGTGCATTCCGGTTGTCTCCCTAGGTTGGTGATCCGTAGCCGCGACGGGGTCGGGGTCTGGCGCAGGGCAGGGCGCCAACACACTTAATCGACCCCCTCGGCCTGAGCCTTTCCGGCCTCGGTAGCACGCGCGTAACACTCGGATAGCACCCCAGCTAGGCGCCTGGCCGGGGCCAGGACCCGGCGCCGGTCTGGCCGGATAGTGCGCGGAGCCGACGGGCCCGCGGCCGCGAGCCGTCACTCCCGGTCTGGATTGGCTACCCTTCGGCTGTGACCCGCGTGCCGGAGCAAACACCGCAGGGCGGCCGTCCTCCAGTGCCTGGAGACGGGCCGGCCGTTAAGTTCGCCGCGTATGTCGCGCTCGTCCTTGTCGGCGCGATCGAGGCGTTGA
>JASHOL010000084.1 GCA_030041135.1 Streptosporangiaceae bacterium
CTCGCGCGCCTGGGCAACGGCAGCCAGCACGGCGGCCAGGCGGAGCCGGTGCTCCCGGTCATCGACCCTGGCGACGCTAAGCGCTGAGGTGGGCTCGCCTTCTGGCTGTCGGAGTTCGCAGTGCCCGCGGGCGCGCCATCCTGGCCGGGCGGTCGCTGCGAGCGCGCTCGTGACTCTGGCTCAACCCTCTCTTGACCGACGTTGGGGATGCCCTTGAATGCGGCTCTGACCTGGCCAAACTCGGGCGGTGTTTGAGTGCTTAGTCACAATAGGTGACCTGCTGAGCAACAACGCCGGAGAGCTTGTGATATCTTTCACGAGCACCCACCCGTGGTGCAGTGCAAGTCCCGTGATACGTTGCGCTCACCTGGCAACCCACTGACAGGGGCTCGTAGAACGGGGCATTTTTGCGACCGCGGGCGACCTTCAATATGGCTCCACCAGAAGAGCTTCTGACGACATCCGGAGTTTGCTGAAAGATGCTGGCGAACATCGCCCCGATGGCGCGGCGATCCGCACTCGTGACCGCCGCGGCGGGCGCCATCATGCTCGCGATCAGCGTCACGGCCGGTGTCAAGGGCGTGCTCGCAGCCGCGTTTGCGGTCGGGCTCGTGGCAGCATTCTTCGGTCTCACCGCGCTGGCGTTCTTCCTCGGCGCGAAGGTCAGCCCGCAGGCGATGGCGGGCGCGGGCATGACCATGTACTTCGTCAAGATCCTGGCGCTGCTGGTCCTCGTCAGCGTCTTCCGCAACAGCACCGCGTTCAGCGGGGTCGTGTTCGGAGTGACCGTCATCGTTCTCGTCCTCGTGTACCAGGCAGCGCTCGTGGTCACGTGGAACCGGACGAAGATGCTTTATGTCGAGCCGGACGGAGAACGATGACCCGTGGCTGCGACATGGACCCCGGACGGCGGATCGCGGCCCGCGGCAGATGCTGCGTGCGGCCGGTCGGCCAGGGATGGCAGCCATGACCGGGACCGGCCAGCCAGCACCGGACCAGCCTCCGCAGCACGCGGGCGAAGGCTGGCGAGTATTCAGCTCCATGATCGCGGGCATGGTCATCTATGGCGGGATCGGCTGGCTCATCGGACACTGGACCGGGATTTCTGTCCTGTTCCCGCTCGGCATGCTCTTCGGGATCGTGCTGTCGCTCCTAATGATCATTTTCAAGTTCAGCAGGTCCTGACCTGCCCGGATTCGACCGTGTTTATCGTTCCGGTGACCCCGGGCGCGGGCTGGCCGGCCAATTGCGCCATGATGACTCACCTTGACCTGCAGCGTCTTGCGCAGCGGCGCGCGACGGCTTGCCCGCGACAGCCCGGAGAGGTAACCCGGTGAATCACGTAGTTGCGGTTCAGGCCGCCGGAAGCTGCCAGCACGTCCTGGAGGGCTGCCCCTACCCGGCACCATCGATCACGGACTTCTACTTCCGGCCGATATTCACCATCGGCGTCTTCCGCTTCGACAAGCCGATGCTGCTGGTGCTGCTCAGCACCCTGATCGTGGTGGGGTTCTTCTGGGCCGCGTTCAGGAAGCCGCAGCTCATTCCCCGTGGCGTCCAGAACCTCGGTGAGCTCGGCATCTTGTTTGTCAGGGACCAGATCCTGCGACCTCAGCTTGGCAAACGGGGCGACAACTGGCTTCCGTTCCTGACCTCGCTGTTCTTCTTCATCTGGGTCAACAACATCTTCGGGCTCATCCCGATCCTGTACTTCCCGGCCACCTCCCGGTACGAGTACCCGGCCATTCTCACCGTCATGGTGTGGGTGCTCTACATGGGCATCGGCATGTGGAAGCAGGGGCCGATTCGCTACATGAAGGCCCTGTGTGTGCCGGAAGGCGCGCCGCTCTTGCTCTTGCCGCTGCTGGCGCCGATCGAGTTCCTGTCCAATGTCTTCGTCCGGCCGTTGACGCTGTCGGTCCGGTTGTTCGCGAACATGCTGGCCGGACACGTGCTGCTGGCGGTGTTCGCGCTCGCTACCTGGTACCTGCTGACCTTGCATTATCAGCTTGTGTTCTCGGTCTTCTCCTTCCTCGTCCTCGTCGCGCTGACGCTACTCGAGCTGCTGATCCAGCTCCTGCAGGCATTTATCTTCACGATCCTGACCGCGTTTTATATCTCGGGCGCGTACGAGCCCGCGCACTGATCCGACCTCCATTAAGAAAAAGCCGGCGTCATGGCTGGCCTGACCAGAAGGAAACACAACAATGCAGCTCGCGATGCACCTGCATCACCTGCTCTACGTCGCGGCAGGCGGCGGGCCGGGAACCTCAGGGAACCCGATCTACTACCACATCGTCAACCTCGGTGCGCTCGCCTATGGCCTTGCGGCGATCGGCCCCGGCGTCGGAATCGGCATCATCTTCGGCAAGTTCATCGAGTCGGTCGCCCGCCAGCCCGAGGCCCAGGGGCGCCTCACCGGTTACCTGTGGATCGGCTTCGGGCTGACCGAGGCGCTGGCGCTGATCGGTTTCATCGTCCCCTTCGTCCTGAAGTAACGGGCGCCCGGAGGTAGCCGCCATGCTTCACCACCTGGCCATCGTGAATCCCCCGCAGCCCGGGAACCCGCTCGTTCCGAGCTGGACCGAGGTCATCTGGGGTGGCATCGCGTTCCTGATCGTGTTCGTCGCGCTATGGCGGGTGCTCCTGCCGCGGATCACCAAGACCCTGCAGGAGCGCACCGACGCCATCGAGGGCGGCATCGAGCGGGCCAACGCGGCGCAGAATGAAGCCAATCGCCTGGTCGATGACTACAAAGCGCAGCTCGCCGAAGCCAGGCACGATGCCGCTCGGCAGCGCGAGCAGGCGCTTGAAGAAGGGGCCAGGATCATCGCCGAAAAGCGCCAGGAGGCCGAGGAAGAGGCCAGGCGGATCATCGCGGCGGCTCATACCCAGATCGACGCCGATCGCCAGCAGGCGTTCGCCTCCCTGCGGGCCGAGGTTGGCACGCTGGCCGTCCAGCTGGCTAGCAAGATCGTTGGTGAGTCGCTGGAGGATGAGGCCAGGCAGAGCCGGGTTGTCGATCGGTTCCTCGCCGACCTCGACTCCAGCCAGAGCACGGCGTCAGGAGCCCGGGCTTCGTCATGAGGGGCATGAGCAGGACTTCCATCGCCGAGCTCGAAGAACGGCTTGAGCCGCTCGTCGGCGACCCGCGGGCCGCGACCACGCTCGGCAATGAGCTCTTCGCCGCGGCGGGCGTGCTGGCCAGCCAGCCGGCGCTGCGCCGGGCCCTCGGCGACCCGTCCCGCTCGGCGCAGGCCAGGGCCGAGCTTGCCCAGGCCGTGTTCCGCGGCAAGGTCAGCGACGCCGCGTCAGGTCTAATCGCGGCCGTGGCCGCGGCCCGGTGGTCGGCTCCGGGTGACCTGACCGATGCGATCGAGCAGCTTGCCGTGCAGGCGATCGTCGCCGCGGCCGAGCACGAGGGCCGGCTGGACGATCTCGAGGACGAGCTGTTCAGGTTCGGTCGCGTCGTCGTCAGCGAGCCGGACCTGCGGATCGCGCTCACGAACCCGTTCCTGCCTGGCGACGCGAAGCGCGACCTGCTCGACGACCTGCTGGCCGCCAAGGTGACCCCGGAGGCCCTGCGCCTGATCACCGCGGCGGCCGTGAACCCGCTCGGGCGCAGCCTCGACGTGAGCCTGGAGGAATACGCCAGGCTGGCGGCGCGCAGGCGCGAACGGCTTGTCGCCGAGGTCCACGTCGCGGTGCCGCTGACCGACCGGCAGCGCAGCCGGCTGGCCGCCGCGCTTGGCACTGCGTACGGGCACCAGGTGCACCTGAACGTGGTCCTCGACCCGAAGGTGGCGGGCGGGATGACGGTCAGGGTCGGGGATGACCTGATCGACGGCAGCGTGGCAACCCGGCTAGCCGAGGCGGGGCGCAGACTGGTGGCCAGGTGAGCAAGCAGCCGGCCCAGCCAGAGGGACAAGGCCGGGACGAGCCAGGACCGGCCCGCCCGCGTCGGCGGGCCCGCCAGGCACACGACGAACGACCGCAGACTCCTGACCGACAACCGCAGACTCCCGACACAGACGAGAAGGACACGAGGAAGATGGCGGAGCTGACAATCCGGCCGGAAGAGATCCGCAGCGCTCTCCAGCGTTTCGTCGAGGCTTACGAGCCCGGAACTGCCTCCACCGAGGAGGTCGGCGCTGTCGTCGAGTGCGGCGACGGCATCGCGAGGGTCTCCGGCCTCCCATCGGTCATGGCCAACGAACTGCTGGAGTTCGAGGACGGCACCCGCGGCATCGCGCTGAACCTGGACGTCAGGGAGATCGGCGTCGTCATTCTCGGCGAGTTCTATCAGATCGAGGAAGGCCAGCGGGTCAAGCGAACCGGCGAGGTGCTCTCGGTGCCGGTCGGCGACGGGTACCTCGGCCGCGTCGTCGGCCCGCTAGGCGCGCCGCTGGACGGCCTCGGCCCGATTCAGGGCACGCTCGAACTACGCCAGCTTGAACTACAGGCTCCGTCGGTGGTCCAGCGCAAGAAGGTCGCCGAGCCGCTGCAGACCGGTATCAAGGCCATCGACGCCATTACCCCGATCGGCCGGGGTCAGCGGGAGCTGATCATCGGCGACCGCCAGACCGGCAAGACGACGATCGCGATCGACACGATCATCAATCAGAAGCAGAACTGGGACTCGGGCGACCCGAAGCGGCAGGTCCGCTGCATCTATGTCGCCATCGGCCAGAAGGGCTCCACTATCTCGTCGGTCCGCGCCGCCCTGGAAGACGCGGGCGCGCTCGAATACACCACGATCGTGATGGCCCCGGCGTCCGACCCGGCCGGCTACAAGTACATCGCGCCCTACACCGGTTCGGCCATCGGCCAGAACTGGATGTACCAGGGCAAGCATGTCCTGATCGTGTTCGACGACCTCACCAAGCAGGCCGAGGCCTACCGTGCCATCTCGCTGCTGCTGCGCCGCCCGCCCGGCCGCGAGGCCTACCCCGGTGACGTGTTCTACCTGCACTCGCGGCTGCTCGAGCGCTGCGCGAAGCTGTCCGACGAGATGGGCGGCGGGTCGATGACCGGTCTGCCAATTATCGAGACCAAGGCGAACGACGTGTCGGCCTACATCCCGACCAACGTCATCTCGATCACCGACGGCCAGATCTTCCTGGAGTCTGACCTGTTCAACTCCGGCGTCAGGCCCGCCATCAACGTCGGGATCTCGGTGTCTCGCGTCGGCGGCGACGCGCAGATCAAGGCGATGAAGAAGGTCGCGGGCGGCCTGAAGCTGGCGCTGTCGCAGTACCGCGACCTGGAGGCGTTCGCCTCGTTCTCCTCCGACCTGGACCCGGCCTCCCGCGCCCAGCTGGACCGGGGCGCGCGCCTGGTCGAGCTGCTCAAGCAGCCGCAGTACAGTCCGTACCCAGTCGAGCGCCAGGTGGTCGCCATATGGGCCGGCGCCAATGGCTATCTCGACGACGTGCCGGTGGAGGACGTCCGCCGGTTCGAGAACGAGTTCCTCGACGACGTCCAGCTCAACCAGCCCGGCATCTACGACGCGATCCGGGAGACTGGCGATCTGAAGGACGACACTGTCGTCGCGCTCAAGGACGCGGTCGACGACTTCCGCCGCCGGTTCGAGAAGAGCGACGGCGAGCTGCTCGTGACCGACGAACCCGAGAAGCCGCTGGACGAAGAGGACGTGGATCAGCTGACGCTCAAGCGACGCCGCGTCCCGCCACCGCCGGCGCAGGCCCAGTAAAGCGAGAGCACCCAGCATGGCAGCCCAGCTTCGTGCCGTACGGCGGCGGATCCGCAGTGTCCAGTCCACCGCCAAGATCACGCGCGCCCAGGAGCTGATCGCGTCCTCGCGCATCATCAAGGCGCAGCAGCGACTGCACGCGGCGCAGCCGTACGCGCGCGAGATCACCAGGGCGGTCGAGGCCGTTGTCAGCCGGTCGGCCAACGTCGACCATCCCCTGACCCGGCCGGTGGAGAACCCGTCCAGGTCCGCGATCCTCATCCTGACCAGCGACCGCGGATTCTGCGGCGGCTTCAACTCGAACGTGCTGCGCGAGGCACAGGGTCTGCGTTCGCTGCTGGAATCTCGGCGCGTCCAGCCAGTGACGTTCGTGGCCGGCCGCAAGGGCATCACGTGGCACCGGTTCCGCAACCGCGAGGTTGCCGCTGACTGGAGCGGCTTCTCTGACACCCCCAGGCAGGGGAACGCGGCCGAGATCACCTCGGCGCTGCTCGACGCCTACAGTCGTCCGGCGCCTGAGGGAGGCGTGGACGAGATCCACGTGGTCTACACCGAGTTCATTTCCATGCTGACGCAGCGGGCAGTCGTACGCCGGCTCCTGCCGCTGCATATAGAAGAGACCGACGAGCTGCCACCAGGCGGTCCGATGCCGGTCTACGAGTTCGAGCCGTCACCGCCGGATGTTCTCAACGCGCTCCTGCCGTGGTATGTGGAGAGCAGGCTGTTCCACGCGCTGCTGGAGTCGGCTGCGTCCGAGATAGCGGCGCGGCGGCGGGCGATGAAGTCGGCTACGGACAACGCAAATGAACTGATCGAGAAGCTCACCAGGGATGCGAACAAGGCACGGCAGGCCGAGATCACTCAGGAAATCAGCGAGATCGTCGGCGGCGCCAACGCGCTGGCCGCCGCGAACAGGGAGTAAGTGAGCATCATCATGACCGCTACCGCAGACACCACAGCAGCCGGCGGGTCGGCCAGCAGTACGGCGACGGGCCGGGTAGCCCGGGTGATCGGCCCGGTCGTGGACGTCGAGTTCGCGACCGAGGAGATGCCGGAGATCTATAACGCGCTGCATGTGGATGTGCAGCTTGGCGGCACCACCAAGACGCTGACCCTCGAGATCGAGCAGCACCTGGGCGACGACACCGTGCGGGCCATCTCGATGCAGCCGACCGATGGCCTGGTCCGCGGGGCCGTGGTCACCGACACCGGCGAGCCGATCACCGTACCCGTGGGCGAAGTCACCAAGGGCCACGTGTTCAACGTGCTCGGCGACCCGCTCGACGTGCCGAAGGCGTCGCTGGACATCACGGAGCGGTGGAGCATTCACCGCGACCCGCCGGAGTTCGACCAGTTGGAGCCGCGTACCGAGATTCTGGAAACGGGGATCAAGGTCATCGACCTGCTGACCCCGTACGTCAAGGGCGGGAAGATCGGCCTGTTCGGCGGCGCTGGCGTCGGGAAGACCGTGCTGATCCAGGAGATGATCACCAGGGTCGCCAAGAACTTCGGTGGCGTGTCCTGTTTTGCCGGTGTCGGTGAGCGGACCCGCGAGGGCAACGACCTGTTCCTGGAGATGACCGCCTCGGGCGTCATCAAGGACACCGCGCTGGTGTTCGGCCAGATGGACGAGCCGCCGGGCACCCGGCTGCGCGTCGGGCTGTCCGCGCTGACCATGGCCGAATTCTTCCGCGATGTCCAGGGCCAGGACGTGCTGCTGTTCATCGACAACATCTTCCGGTTCACGCAGGCCGGCTCGGAGGTGTCGACGCTGCTCGGCCGGATGCCCTCGGCGGTGGGCTACCAGCCGACGCTGGCCGACGAGATGGGCCAGCTGCAGGAGCGGATCACCTCGACTCGCGGTCACTCGATTACCTCCATGCAGGCGATCTACGTGCCTGCCGACGACTACACCGACCCGGCACCGTCGGCCGTGTTCGCGCACCTCGATGCCACCACGGCACTGTCGCGTGAGATCACGCAGAAGGGCATCTTCCCGGCCGTCGACCCGCTGCAGTCCACGTCCCGGATCCTCGCCGCCGCCTATGTCGGCCAAGAGCACTACGACGTGGCACGCGAGACGCAGCGGATCCTCCAGCGTTACGCCGAGCTCCAGGACATCATCGCGATCCTGGGCATTGACGAGCTGTCCGAAGAGGACAAGGTCACGGTGCAGCGAGCCAGGCGGATTGAGCGGTTCCTGTCCCACCCGATGTTCGTGGCCGAGCAGTTCACCGGCCAGCCCGGCGTGTTCGTGTCGCTCGCCGACACGGTGGCCTCATTCAAGGCGATCTGTGAGGGCAAGTACGACCACGTCCCTGAGCAGGCGTTCTTCATGGTCGGCGGCATCGAGGACGTCGAGCGCAAGGCCAAGGACATGGAGCGGTCGTGACGGAGTCGCGCGAAGTGAGCACCGTGACCGCGGCCCGCGCGGCGGAGCCGGGCGGGGTGCGGTCGTGACGCTGTCCGTGGAGCTCGTGCAGCCGGAGGGCGAGATCTGGGCCGGCGAAGCCGAGATGGTCATCGCCAGGACGCTCGACGGCGAGATTGGGCTCCTGACTAACCACGCGCCGGTGATCGGGATCCTGGCCGAGGGCAGCACCGTCCAGATACGCCCGCGGGATTCAAGCGCTGCGGACGTATTCGCCGCGGTCACGGGCGGGTTTGTCTCGATGGCCGATAACCGTGTGTCTATCCTGGCCAGGCAGGCACAACTCGGCACGGATGTGAACGTCCAGATGGCCCAGGCCGAACTGGACCGGGCGCTCGAGGCGGCGGGTCCGGCCGCCGGCGGACCTGAAGAGCCGGCCGACGTCCGGTATTACCGAGCCCTGCTGCACGCCGCGGGCCAGGCCGGCTGACTAGGTCAGTCGAGCGGCGCGGGGCAGAGCGAGAGTGTCAGGTCAGCTTGTCGTCGCGGTTACCCTCATTCTCAGCGCGTTCGCGGTAGCCGCCGTCGCTCTCATCGTCCGGCAAGCCCTGATCAGCCGGCGCGGCGGGGTGGTCGAATGCGCGCTGCGCCGGGCTCCTGGCGCACCCTGGCGGCACGGGCAGGCCGAGTACCAGCGCGGCCAGCTCAGCTGGCACCGGTCACTGAGTTTCCGACTGCGGCCAGAGGTCGTGCTCGATCGCGCCGGGTTGCGGATACTGCGCACCAGGCCGCCGTCTGCCCCGGAGGTGGCCCAGCTCGGACCGTGCACGATCATCGCAGAGTGCGCCTCACTGGCCGGGCCGCCGGCCGGAGCACGACAAGCTGACCAGCGGCTGGTCGAGCTGGCCATGACCGAGGCGGCGCTCACCGGACTGCTGGCCTGGCTCGAGTCCTCCCCGCAGTTCTACCTGCGCTCCTGACCATCGGCGACTTGCCGGCATCTGCTCGCGGCTGGGCTCCGGCGCTAGGCCGGCCGCTCTCCGCCCGGCACCCAGAGCAGGTCGCCGTCGGGTTCGTTCACTCGGCGCGCAAGGATGAACAGCAGGTCGGACAGCCGGTTCAGGTACTTGGCGGTGAGCGGGTTCATGAGGTCGCCATGCACGTCCATCGCCGCCCAGGCGCTCCGCTCGGCCCGCCGCACGACCGTCCTGGCGACGTGGAGCAGGGCCGAGGCCGGGCTGCCGCCCGGCAGCACGAAGCTGCGCAGTACGGGAAGGCCCTCGTTGAAGTGATCACAGGCCTGCTCGAGGCCGCGAATGTAGCTCTGGTCGACCCGTAGCGGGGGATAGGCGGGGTTATCGGTCACTGGGTTGCACAGGTCAGCCCCGACGTCGAAGAGCTCGTTCTGGATCTTGACGAGCGCTTGGCTTACGTCATCGGGGAGTTGGCCCATCGTGACCGCCACGCCGATCGCAGAGTTGGCCTCGTCGGTGTCTGCGTACGCGGCCAGCCGCGGATCTGTTTTGCGGGTGCGGCTCATGTCGCCGAGTGCTGTCGTGCCGTCGTCGCCGGTCCTGGTGTAGATCCGGGAGAGCACCACGGGAGTATCACGGTCTGCGGGCATGGCCCCACCGTACCGGCTGTTCGGCAGCTTACGGAGGGCTGGCCATCGGGCGCGGCCTCGCCCAGGGCGCGGACTCGACGCGGCCCGGTTCTCGCTCAGCGGGCGGGCTGGGGGCAGCCCCCTGACCCATCCAGGCTGAGGTTTGCCTGGCCGGCGAGTCCGGCCGCCAGGACGCCTCATGAACTTGACCGTAATTTACGGTGACGAGCCGGCCGACCTGTGCCGAACCAGTGCGGTTTGGCCGATCTCAAGTGTGTAGCCGCGCTGACCTGGGGTATTCACAAGGCGATCACGATGTGGCATCGTGTAGATACTAAGCGTGATAGCTGTCGTGATCGCCCGACGAGCTTGTTGCGGGCATTTTAGGTCACGCAAAGCTCCGGGCCGTAACGGCCCTGGAGAGAGCCGCTCAGCGGCTCGCGGCCTTGCCTGTTAGTTCCGGCGGTTCTCGGGGGCCCGCCGGAATTAGGGCCGGTCGCAAGGGTGGGGGGAAGTGCGCTCCCGGCCTCTAAGGCCGGGAGCGCACTTATGTGCGGATCCTGACTGCCATGTCGGCTGCGCCCTGGACGCCGTCGAGCTCGGGCAAAAGGCAGACTTTGTACGAGTTTCTCGCGCCGAGACCGACGTTGTGTAAGTTCTCGTGACTGTATCGGGGCAAAACGCCCCCGAAATCGTCGTCACCTTACACAATGTTCGGTAACGGTGATCGTCTTGGCCCCGCTAGCCCTTCCCAGCCGGTTCGGCGCGCCCGTCCCGTCCGCGGGGCCAGGATCTGGGGGCTCGGTCTCCGAGATGATCATGCGGCTTAGTAGGGTATTCCTCGGTTCCTGGCCGAGTCGGAAGGGTTTGGCCATGTACGACTACATCATCGTCGGCGCCGGCAGCGCCGGCTGCGTGCTGGCCTCGCGGCTGAGCGAGAACCCGGATGTCCGGGTCCTCCTGCTCGAGGCAGGACCGCCCGATGAGGCCGCAGAGATCCATATTCCGGCGATGATGAACCTGTTGCTCAAGAGCGCCTACGACTGGGACTTCCAGACGGTGCCGCAGGACCGGGCGGGCGGCCGGTCGGTGTACTGGCCCAGGGGACGGGTGCTCGGCGGGTCGTCATCGATCAACGCGATGATCTACATACGCGGCAGCCGGTACGACTACGACACCTGGCGCGACGACTTCGGCTGCGAGGGCTGGGGCTACACCGACCTGCTGCCGTACTTCCTGCGCGCGGAGAGCAACTCCAGGGGATCGTCGGCCTACCACGGCGGGTCCGGGCCGCTCAGCGTCCAGGATCTCCGCTACAAGAGCGACCTGACCGGCGCGTTCGTTGCTGCCGCCCGGACTTGCGGACTGCTGGCCAACGACGACTTCAACGGCCCGCGCCAGGACGGTGTTGGCTTCTACCAGGTCACCCAGCGCGGCGGGCGCCGTTGGTCGGCGGCCGACGCCTACCTGCACCCGGCGGCCGACCGGCCGAACCTGGCGGTGCAGACAGACGCACTGGTCACTGGCTTGATCATCGAGGACGGGCACGCCACGGGCGTTCGCTACCTCCGGCGCGGCGTGGAGGAGCTGGCCAGGGCCGACTCTGAGGTCATCCTGTCGGCCGGCGTGATCGGCAGCCCGCAGCTCCTGATGTTGTCTGGCATCGGCCCGGCCACACACCTGATTGAGCACGGGATCGACGTCATGGCCGACAGCCCCGGCGTCGGCGGCAACCTGTCCGATCACCCGATCGTGCCGACCATGTGGAGCGCGCCCAGGTCACGCGGGCTGTCGGAGATGAGCGGCGCACGCAACTTGGCTCGCTGGCGGATGACCCACACCGGCCCGATGACGACCAACATCGCCGAGGCCGGGGGGTTTGCCCGTACCGACACGGCGCTGCCTGCGCCCGACATCCAGTGGCACGTTCTCCCGGTGCCGTACGTCAACGACGGGCTCGCCGACCCGGCCAGCCGCGCGCTCTCCGTGCTGGTCACGCTGGTCAGCGTCGGCAGCCGCGGTCGTGTCCGGCTTCGCAGCAATGACCCGCGGCACAAGCCCGCCGTCGACCCGGCCTACCTGTCCGACAGTTCGGACATCGACCCGCTGGCTTACGGCGTCGCGATGGTCAGGGAGTTCGCCGCCGCCCGGCCATTGCGCAAGATGATCAAGTCGGAACTCGCCCCGGGCGGGAGCGTGCGCACCGACACAGACCTGCGCGAGTGGGTGCGAGGCAACCTGAGCACCGCGTGCCATCCGGTAGGCACGTGCGCGATGGGCGGCGACTCGCGCCTGGCCGCCAGCAAGCTGGCCAGCGTCGTCGATACCCAACTGCGGGTGCGCGGAGTCCAGGGGCTGCGCGTCGTGGACGCGTCGGTCATGCCCACGGTCCCGCGCGGCGACACCAACGCGCCGACGATCGCCATCGCCGAGCGGGCGGCCGACTTGATCCAGGGCCGGGCCCCGCTGGCTGCGGTCGACCCGGCCGACATGGCCCTGGCCGCTTCGGCCTGACGGCAGCCCTGTCGTTACCGGAGGGGAACGAGGGGTGTCGGGCGCTTACTTGTACCGCTTGCCGTGCAGCACCGTGGCAATGTTAAGAACCTTCCTCAGGTCGGCGTCGGTCCGCGTGAACGAGGTCAGGTTTACCGGCGGCTTCATCCGCTGGCGGGTGATCGCCTTCGGCCGGGCGAACTCGCGGAGGCCGTCGGCGCCGTGGATCCGGCCGAAGCCAGAGTCGCCGGAGCCGCCGAACGGCAGCGACGGGACCGCGGCGAACGAGATGACGGAGTTGACCGCGGTCATGCCGCTGCGCAGCGATCTGGCCGCCGCCATCGCCGCCTTCCGGTTCTTGGCGAATACGGTGCCGCCAAGCCCGTACCGGCTGGCGTTCGCCCGCTCCACGCCTTCCTCAAGGTCGGCCACCTTGGTGACGGTGATCGTCGGGCCGAAGGTCTCCTCGGTGACCGCCTTGCTCTCCTCGGGCACGTCGGCCAGGATCACTGGGCCGACGTAGGGCCGCCGGATGCTGGCAATGCCGCCGACGACCGGGCGGCCGCCCCGTGCCAGCGCATCGGCGATGTGCTTCTCGATGATCTCGGCCTGTCCCGGCAGCGTCAGCGGGCCGTAGTCGGCCTCCCGGTCCTCGCCCGGCCTGACCCTGGTCACCCGGTCGGTCAGCTTCTCCAGGAACGTGTGGTACACGCCCTGGGCCACATACACCCGCTCGACGCCCACGCACGTCTGCCCGGCGTTGGACAGGGCGCCCCAGGCGCAGGCGTCGGCGGCGGCATCCAGGTCGGCGTCCGCGCCGACGATGAACGCGTCCTTGCCGCCGCACTCGGCCACTAGCGGCGTGAGGTTGATCGCGCAGGCGGCCATCACCTTCCTGGCGGTCGCCGCGGAGCCCGTGAAGGCGATCTTATTGACCCCGCTGCGGGCGAGGTAATCCCCGGTCTGGCCCATGCCCGTGACCAACTGCAGCACCGGCTGCTCGGGCACCACCTCGGCGAACGAGTTGACCAGCCAGCTGCCGACCGCCGGGGTGAGCTCGCTGGGCTTGAAGACGACCGCGTTACCGGCGGCCAGGGCATAGGCGATGGAGCCCATCGGCGTGAAAACGGGGTAGTTCCACGGCCCGATCACGCCAACGACACCGAGCGGCTGGTACTCGAGCGTCGCCGCCTGATTCAGGGCAACGAGGCCGCTGCGCACTCGGCGCGGCCCGAGGACCTTGCGGGCGTTCCTGGCCGCCCAGTCGATGTGGACGACGGCCAGCAGGATCTCGAGCTGAGCGTCGCCCAGCGGCTTGCCCGTCTCGGTATGTACCAGCTCGGACAGGCGCCCGATGTACCGGGTCAGGTGTGACTTCCAGGCCTGCAGCCGCTGCCGTCGGCCGTTCCAGCCCAGGTCGGCCCACCATCGTGCGGCCTCGCGAGCTCTCTCGACGGTGTCGTTGACGTCCTGCTCGCCGTAGACGGGGAAGGTGGCGATAACTTCCGACGTTGCCGGGTTGAGGGTGTCGAAGGTCTCGGTAGACCGCAGGTGCCCTTGAGTACCGGAATGTCCGTGACTACCTAGAGTGGCCGTCATAACCTCTGTATCCCGTTTCTACGCAAATTCCATACGTGAGCGGAACGGCCGATGCGGCCGATCGGCCGGACGGGCGACCGAAGCCGGCCGCGCGACCGGACGCCGCCAGACGACCGGCCCGCCGGCCGCCGCGGGCCGTCCAGCCTGCCGACCGACCAAACGTTCATCGAACCTGTGAGCCAGTAAACCACCGGCTGGCCTGACTGTTGCCTGTCAGGTACCGTTGTTCTTCACTTTTGCACCAGGAGCCTCACGTGGTACATCCGGCCTCTCTCGACGCTGACCGTCGGTGGCTGCTCGAGGCGATCGAACTCTCCCGTCTTTGTCCGCCATCGTCATCGGCGTTCTCCGTCGGAGCGGTGGTGGCGGCCAGGGACCGCCCGCTGGCGACCGGGTACTCCAGGGAGCGCGATCCTGCCGATCACGCCGAGGAGGTGGCCCTGGCCAAGGTCGCCGATTCCGGCCTAGAGGAGTTTCTGGTCGGCGCGACCTTGTACAGCTCGCTCGAACCGTGCGCGGCCAGGGCATCCCGGCCGGTACCGTGCGTGGACCTGATTATCGCCAGCGGCATCCAGCGCGTGGTGATTGCCTGGCGCGAGCCACCCATCTTCGTGCCCGGCGGCGGAGCGGTCGTGCTGCGGAAGGCAGGCGTTCAGGTCCAGGTGATTCCGGAACTCGCGGCGGCCGCACGGGCGGTCAACGCGCACCTCCTGCCGGGCTAGCCGACCTGGCCAGGCGTCAGCCGGTAGGCCACCCAGCGCCGCAACGGGCTTCCCGCCGGAATTCTCGGATGCTCGAAGAACGCGTGCTGAGTCAGCCCGAGCCGCCGCATGACCGCCTGTGACGGCTCGTTCTGCACGGGGGTCATGGACCAGATCTCGGACAGGCCGATGCCATCGAACGCGACGTCCAGCGCCGCCCTCGCCGCCTCGGTGGCGTAGCCCTGGTGCCAGGCGTGCCGGGCGAGCCGCCAGCCGACCTCCATCCCGCCCGCACCAGGGACATCGTCGGGCATCGGATTCAGCCCGGTGAAGCCGATGAACTGGCCGGTCTCGGCGACCTCCAGAGCCCACAGGCCGAAGCCCTGCTGCTCGAATAGCTGATCGAGGCGGGCGATGAGAGCGTCGCTAGCCGCCCGGTCCAGCGTCGACGGGAAGTACTGCATGGTCTCGGAGTCGCCGTTCAGCGCCGCGAACGGCTCCCTGTCCGACTCCTGCCAGCGGCGCATGATCAGGCGTTCGGTCCTGAGGCTGTCGTATCGAGGCGCCATCGTCTCTCCCTGCGTGTTTCCCGGCGGCACCAGGCCGCGCCAGCATAGTCGTAGCGGATAAACCCGGCACCGCTCTGCCCCTGGGCCGCAGAACGCCGAAGCCCCCCTCGTTCCCATCCAAAACATCTGGCGGTCCGTCGCGTCCGGGACGGGCGGGTTATCAGGAGCTGAGGCGGTTAGAACAGGCGGAGGGCGCCGTCGTCGATGCCGCGCATCGACTCGTAGTCGAGTGTGACGCAGCGTATGCCGCGGTCCTGCGCGAGGACTCTGGCCTGCGGCCTGATCTCCTGCGCGGCGAACAGTCCGCGGACCGGCGCGAGCAGCGGATCGCGGTTCAAAAGCTCCAGGTAGCGGGTGAGCTGCTCGACGCCGTCGATCTCGCCGCGCCGCTTCACCTCGACCGCCACGCTGACTCCGGCACCGTCACGGCACATGAGATCGACCGGTCCGATCGCCGTGGGGTACTCGCGCCTGACCAGCCGCCATCCGTCGCCAAGCACGTGCAGTTGCACCGCGAGCAGCTCTTGCAGGTGCGACTCCACTCCGTCCTTGACCAGGCCTGGATCGACCCCGAGGTCGAACGAGGAGTCGCTGACAATCTGCTCGATGTTGATGGTCAGCGTCTCGCCGGCCTTGCCGGTGACCACCCAGCTGTCGGCCGATTCGGCCAGCCTGCATGGAGGCGACATCCAGTTCAGAGGCTTGTAGGACCCCGTGTCGCTGTGAATCGCGACGCTGCCGTCGGCCTTGATCATGATCAGCCGGGTGGCCAGCGGGAGATGGGCTGCGAGTCGTCCGGCGTAGTCGACGGAGCACCGCGCAATGACGACCCGCACGGGTGTCAGTCTATGGGTTGCCCGGGCCGTGCAGGGCGTGATCAGTCGCCTGCCGGCGAGCTGTACGCCCGTTCTCCCGGCACCGCAACGATCAGCATGGTCTCGGGCGGAGTGACCGGCACAGTCACCGTGACCGTGACGTCATGACGCCGGGCTAGCGGCGGGCGACGGGCCAGCGGAGCCCGCCGAGTAGGACAAATCGCCGGGCCGGTCACCCGGGCCAGGGCGCAGGGGACTGGCGGCGGTGGCTGTGCGGTTTTGGTGTCGCGCGCGCGACACCAAAACCGCACAGCCGCGGGAGCGCCCGTCAATTTGCCGGACTTGTCGGTCACGCGGCCGAGGTGTGCGCCTGGGCTAGCTTCGCGCTGGTCGGCGGGCAGACAGCAGCGGTATCGCGGCGATCTTCTCGTCGGTCAGGTCCTCCCAGCGGATGCGGGCGGGCTTCCCTGGCCCGTGCAGCGGTCGGCAGTCGATGACCCGTTCCGGCGTGACAATGAGGTCGACCGGCACGTCGTGGTCGGTTAGCGGGATCGTCCCGATGGGTTGCACCTGAATCTCGTGGACCGTGGTGACGCTCACGGTATGGGGCCCGATCAGGCCGGCCGCGGTCGCCAGCGCGAATTCCAGGTCGGCGAAGCCGCCGCCCTTGCCCATGCGCGCACCGTCCTCGCTGACGGCCACGCTGCCCATCACGACGAGGTCCACTTCCGGCAGCTCAGCCAGCGCCACCTGGCGGGCCGAGCGCGCCGCCCCGCTGATCGAGGCGGCCTTGCGCGGTGACTCGCTCAGGTGATCTGGATCCAGCGCGAAGAACGGCTCGTTCGCGGCCAGCCGCGGCACCGCCATGTAGACGGTCTTGCCATCCTCCAGCGCGCGCTGGCGCACCGGCAGTTGGGCGGAGTCGGGGTTTGCCTTGAGGGTGCGGGCCGCCTGCCACTCGGGCAGAGCGCGAAGCCGCTCGGCCGCGGCCTCGGCCCCGGTGAAGTTCGGGATGCGTCCTGCCGCGCCAGGGAACCGGGCGACGTGTGCGGCGCTCATGGCCGCCCAGACTTCTTCCCTGAGGGCGGCCTTAGCTGCCAGCACATCAGCCGGGCCGCCAGCGTCGCGGTCATGATGCGGCCTCGGACGGGGCATGGGTCCATCCTGCCCGCACCTTAGAAATCACGCCGGAGTTTGGCGCCGGGCCCGGTCAGGCAGTGGGGCCGGGTCGCGCGGCGAGGTCTCAGGGGAAGAAAGCGGAAGAAACGGTCGACGCCGTCGCCGGCTGTACCTGGTTCCCAGTACGGCAGTGCGCGAAGGCGGTCGTGCAGTGCACGTAGTTTGTCATGATCTGCGGGAATGCCAGGCCCGTCCTAGGAGGCGCTGGGGCACAGCTCGTCCACGAGCTCCCTGGCCCAGTGCATGCGCTCGCTGGCTGCCTCCGGATGATCACCGAACTCCTGAGCCATCTGGCTAGCGCAGCCGGCTTCGCCGAGCTGGCCAAGGGTGCGGCTGATCGCGTCCTTAACTGACTCGACGCTCAGTGCATCTGATCGCTGCAGCGCGGACGCGAACAGTGCCTCGCAGCGCGAGTCGGACGTGTTCTGCCGGACCATGACCTGCCTCCGTTCGGTGTTCAGAGCCCTCGCCGCAGCTGGGATCGGATATGCGTTCTTGAGGTAGAACGCAGTGCGGCTTGATAACTATTCGCCCTACGCCGGCCTTGCGGCCGGCTAAGTTACCTTGCAGTACGACGCGGTCACCGGCCGTCACGTTTCGTGATCTAGGTCACGCCCTGGGCCATGGCCTTAGGCTGGCAGCGATGACTGGCCCGCCCGCACGCGTACTTGGACTGCTTGGCCTGCGGCCCGCCAGCGTGGTCGCCCTCAAGGACATTCCCCTCGAAAACGCCAGCTGGCTGGCTGACACGTTCGACGGAAACCGGCTGGTCTTACGCCGGTATCACGCCAGGGCGACCGAACCCGATCTCGCGTATGAACACGGGGTGCTCCGTCAGCTCGGACGATCCGGATGGGCTGTGCCCGAACCAGTGGGCGAGCTAGTCCGCGACGCCGGCCAGTACTACTGCCTGACCCGGTACGTACCCGGCCGGCCCGTGGTCAGGGAGAGCGTCGCGCAGCGGCGCCGCCGCGGTCGGCACCTGGCCAGGATGCACTTAGCGCTTCGGGATCTTGGCGCCCGCCTTGGCCAGCGCCAGGGCTGGCGCGCCCAGCACGCGGGCGTCACCGTTCACACCGATATTGACTGGAATGCGTGCGTCGCCGGGCTCATGGGCGTGAGCTCGAGGCTCGGATCATGGCTGCAGCGGGCCGCCGCGCAGACCGAGTCCGCGCTGACCGCGGCCGGAGCGGCAGAGCTGGCCGTGACCGTCGTTCACGGGGACTTCGCCGAATGGAACGTCCACTACGATCGCGGCCGCGTGGCCGGCGTCGTGGATTTCGGCCTCACCCACCTGGACTCCAGGCCGTACGAGCTGGCCCTCGCGCGCGCCTACCGGTCGCCGGAGGTCGCAGGCGCCTACCGCGGCGAACTTGGCAGGCAGGGCTGGCCACTGACCGAGCTGGAGGAGGCCGTAATCGCGCCGATCTACCATGCGTTCCGGGTCGATATGGCCGTCTGGCATGCGCATGAAGGGCTCAGGGCGGGCCGGTACGACCTGTCGACGATCGAGCGGCAGCTGGAGCGGACCGGCGTCGGGCCGGGCTGACTGACTGGCCCAGATCGTCAGTCCCTGGCGTGGCGTCATGACCCGTCAGGCAGCAGCGCCGTCCGTGGGTCCATCTGGTGGGTCGCGTCCACCAGGGCCGCGCGCAGGTCGACTGGTGACCTGCGGCTGTACACCGGCCCGGCCGCGTCGCACAGCAGACGGCTGGCCATGGCGACACCGCGCACCGGCACGGGCAGGGCGGCACGCAGCGAGTCCTGCAGCTGGCGAATCTCGGGTTCAGCCGCGACGATCCGGTCGCGCCGCAGCGGTATCCGGGCCCTGGGGGCCGGTCTTTCGCTGGCCATCCGGGCCAGGCGACCCCAGTCACGGGCCAGCTTCTGCCGTCTCGGCAGGCCAACTAGCACCCCCGCGCGGGCCGCGAGCAGTCGGTCACCCTCGGGCAGTGCGCCCGCCGCCAGCCGCGCGTCCAGCGAGAAGCCATGCCAGCTGGCCAGGACCCGGTCCAGGACGCGCAGCCGCCGGCCGCGCAGCTCTAATAGGCGGGCATCCGTGGCGAGCACGACCAGCTGCCCGGCGCGCTCCGGCCAGACGCCCGGTCTTGGCTCGCGCCTGGCCCGTGTGGTAGCCATAACGCCAATCTGCCGCTGGTCGGCGGCCAGCACCAGTGGCATTATTGTCTATATGCATCATAAAACGGCCAACGTTGCCGGCTCGCACCAGGTCGTGCTGGTGGCCTACGACGGGCTGGCGATGTTCGAATTCGGCGTCGCCTTTGACGTCTTCGGTGCCGACTGGTGGCGCGACTTGGGCGTTCCCTGGTACCGGTTCGCTGTCTGCGCGGCGAATCCGCCGATGGTGACCGTCGAAGGCGGATACCAGCTGCGCGTGCCCGCTGGGCTGAGCGCACTCGGCCGCGCGGATACCGTCCTTGTGCCACCCACCGAGTCTGCCGACCAGGTGCCGGCTGAGGTGCTGCGGGCGCTGCAGCGGGCCCACCGGCGCGGAGCCCGCATCGTCTCGCTCTGCACGGGCGCGTTCGTTGTCGCGGCGGCGGGCCTGCTGAGCGGGCGGCGCGCCACCACTCACTGGTCGGAATGTGCCGAGCTGGCTCGCCGCTACCCGGATGTCAAGGTGGACCCGGCCGTGCTCTACGTCGACGGCGGAGACATCATGACGTCGGCCGGCAGCGCCGCGAGCATCGACCTCTGCCTGCACCTGGTCCGGCTGGACTACGGGGCCGAGGTCGCCGCCCGCCTGGCCCGTCAGCTGGTGGTGCCGCCCTACCGCGACGGCGGACAGGCCCAGTACATCGACGCGCCGCTGCCTGCCGTTGGCGGCGCCGACCTGTTCACCGAGACGCTGGCCTGGATGCAGGCGCACCTCGAGCTGCCGCTGACCGTCGACGACCTGGCCAGCCGCTCGGCGATGAGCAGGCGGACGTTCGCGCGCCGGTTCTCCGCCGCTACCGGCACCACCCCATACCAGTGGCTGCTGAGGCAGCGACTTCAGCTCGCGCAGCGCCTGCTGGAAACGAGCGACCTGCCGGTCGACTCGATCGCGCAGAAGACGGGTTTTGTCACCGCGGCGAACCTCCGTAAGCACTTCGGGCGGCACGTGCGCACCACGCCGCAGGCATACCGCCGCACATTCAGGTCGCGCGATGCGACGCCCGCCCAGGTTGCCTAGCGCCGGGGTTGGCCGGCAGCGCCGGCGGGAGTTCGCTCAGGGCCGTAGCGGGAGGTCGCCTAGTGGCGGGGCGGCACGGTGCCCGGCGCGCTACCCGTCTCCGAGATGTGCATCCGGATTACGGAGTCGAAATCCTCGTCGGGAGTCAAGCCCAGACGAATCGCCCGGCCCGCGCGGACTCGAGCCGGCCAGCTCGTGACGATCCTGGCGATCTGCGGGTCAGGCACCCAGTCGATGAGGGAGCTGACCTGAGGCCCGGCCACGCGCTCTAGGGCGGCGACCATCTCCGCGACGGTCATGGTCAGTGCGGGCAGGGTAACCGCGGTGGGGCCGCCCCACGAGCGGTCGGACGATGTCGCGGCGCGGAGCAGAGCGTCGATGGCCTTCCTCGGCGACACCAGCGCGACCTCGGTACCCGGATCCACCGGGCAGGTGGCGCGCTGCCCCGCGAGCGGCTCGCGGATGATCCCGGACAGGAAGCCCGATGCCGCCGCGTTGGGCTTGCCGGGCCGCACGCTGACCGTCAGCAGTCGGACCGCGCGTCCGCGGAGAAAGCCCTTGCGCGTGAAGTCGGCCAGCAGTTGCTCGCAGATGAACTTCTGCGTGCCATAGCTGGACTGGGGGTTCGGCAGCGTCTCGTCGTCGATGACGTCAGGAAGGGGGTGATCGTCTGACCGGCCGAAGACCGCCAGAGAGCTGGCGAAGACCAGCACGGGGAACCGGCCGAGCTCCCGGCACGCCTGCAGCAGTGCCTGAGTTGCCTGCAGGTTAGCCCGCATTCCCAGGTCGAAGTCGGCCTCGCACTCGGCGCTGACCGCGGCGGCGAGGTGGAAGACGAGATCCGCTTCGGCCAGTGCCCGGCGCCCCTGCCCGCCTGGGCCGACCACGTCAGCCAGATCGCCGCTGACGACGGCGACCCGCGGGTCGGCGGCGAGATCGCCGGCGGCGGGCACCCGGTCCATGAGCGTCGCCTGCGACACCGGCTCGACCTCGCCGCCCGCGAGCCGAAGTTCGCCCTCGGATAGCAGGACGCGGGCTAGCCGCGTACCGAGAAAGCCCGACCCGCCCGTGATAACGACGCTTGCCACGACATCTACTCCTTCTGCCTACGGTGCAAGATTGCCACGGCCCGGCGGCGGGACCAGGGTGAACGGGGTGAGCGTTAGGCCGTGTGGGCGTGAACGGCAAGCCTCAGCGATCCCGCAGCCCGGTGAAGGCGTCTGCGCCGAAGTCGCTGATCAGCGCGAGGCCTTCGGCCCTGGTGATGTTCTGGTCCGTCGTCAGCAGGGAGGCTGCCCGGCCGCGGCGCGCGGCCAGCGCCATGCAGGCGTGCAGCGCGGCGTGGCACAGGCCGGCCGCCGCTTCCCCAGGCGCCGGAACGGTGCCTTGGTATGGCGGCACCGGCCGCGGCGTGACGGCGGGCCAGTCGGCGGGGTCACGCGGTGTCGTCAGCGACAGCACCGGCGCTAGGTCCGCGGCGATGGCATCGCGGCCGGTCAGCGGCGGCCCGATGGACCAGCGCTCCCGCAGCGTCCTGATCAGCGACGTGTTCCTGTACTCCGAGGTGATGACCGTCCGCTCAGGTATCCACGCAGAGACCGCGATGGCTGGCACGCGCACGCCCGAGCGGTCGAAGGCGAAGCCCAGCTGGCGGAACTGAGCGCTGGGATCAGGCGCGGCCACCGGCGGCGGCGGCACGTGGTCATAGGTACCGCCATGCTCGTCGAAGGTGATCAGCAACAGCGTGTTCCACGCGTTCGAGCCACGCTCGGACGAGCCTGACCGTACTGCGTCGTAGATCTTGGCCAGTAGCGCCTCGCCGCCGAGCAGTGACGACGGCGGGTCGATGGACACGTCGGGGAACAGGGCGCCGAACGCTGGGTGCATGTCGTTGTGGCCGTACAGCAGGTTCGGCTCGATGAACGAGTAGGTCGGGAGGTTGCCGCTGGCCGCGTCCTCCAGGAAGCGGTCAGTCGTGAGGAACTTAGTCGGGAAATGCCACCACAACCGCGGCGCGTGAATGATCCCGGTCAGTGAAATGTGGCTCGGCGGGTCGCAGTAGACACGCCAGCTCAGCCCATGCTGGTCCAGCCGCTCGAAGATCGTCTCGGCGTCGTTATGCAGCGGGAACGCGTCGGCCGGGGTCAGGTTGTCCACATACCCCGACGAGTCAGCGGCGTGAATGAAGGAGCGGTTCGCGAATGTCTGCGACGGCACCTCGCAGAACCAGTGGTCGAAGGTGGCGAACCCGCGCGCCAGCGCCGAGGTGACCGGGATCTGCTCGGGCGTGTATCCGGTCATGATCTGCGCGTATTCGTCGTAGCTCGGTTGCCTGCCCATCTCGGCGGTAAACGCACTGATGTAGTCGGCGACAAACCCGTCCATCGTCGCCGGCTGCCGGGAATCTGCCGGAGCGTTATACGGCGCCGTCATCTTGGCCGCGAGCACGCCGCGGTTAGCCGGGTCGAGCGTGCCGAACAGTTGCGTATTGACGTGTGGGTATTCCTCGCCGGGATCGGGGCTCGGCGTGTTCATGTTGGCTGCGATGCCGTAAGGCACGCACGTGCGCCCGCCCTGGTCGGCCGCCCAGTCCGGGATCGGGTTAGCCAGGTCCCGGCCCGTTACGCCCTCGAAAGAGCGCACCTCACCTGGCTGGTAGAGGCGGCCGAGCAGATTATCGAAGGACCGGTTCTCGAACATCAGCACGACGACGTGATCCAGCGCGTTGGTCCGGTCAAGACGCGGAATCGTCAAGTTTCCTCCATCGGGCATTCATGCAGGAGTTAGCGATGCGCAACTCTGGCATGAAAGTACCCAGGTCGGCGCGAGCGGATCACCACTGTCGGCTAGCTGCTCGCGGGCCGGGTGCCTTCGTGACGCCGGTGACGCCTCGATAGTGTCGCCGCCATGGAGATTCGCGAGGTGGCCGTCGTCGGCCTGGGCACGATGGGTGCGGGGATTGCCGAGGTATTCGCCCGTGCCGGGATCGGCGTGGTGGCGATCGAGATCGACGCCGATGCCCTCGGGCATGGCCTGGGCATCCTGGAGGCGTCGCTCGCCAAGGCAGTGGCCCGCGGGAAACTGGCGGAGGCGCAGCAGGCCGAGATCTGGGGCCGGATCCGGCCCGCGGCCTCGTTCAGCGACGCCGCCAGGGTCGACCTGGCGATCGAGGTCGTGCCGGAGCGGATGGAGATCAAGCGGCAGGTCTTCGCCGAACTGGACCGCGTCTGCAGCCCCGAGGCCATTCTCGCCACGAACACCTCTTCGCTGTCGGTCACCACGATCGCGGCCGCGAGCAAGCATCCGGGACGTGTGATCGGGATGCACTTCTTCAACCCGGCGCCGGTCATGCGGCTGGTCGAGGTGGTCTCGACCGTGCTGACCGGACCCGAGCTGTCAGCGCAGGTGGCCGATCTCGCCCGGCATCTCGGGAAGACCCCGGTGCAGGTCCGCGACCGCGCCGGGTTCGTGGCGAACGCCCTGCTCGTGCCCTACCTCAACCATGCGGTCAAGCTGCTCGAGACCGGCTACGCCAGCCGCGAGGACATCGATACCGCGGCGGCCGCCGGGATCGGCCTTCCGATGGGACCGCTGGCGCTGCTTGACCTGATCGGCCTGGACACGTCGCTGTCGATCCTCGAGGTCCTGCGGGGCGAGTTCGGCGGCCCTCGGTACGCCCCCGCCCCGCTGCTGCGCCGCCTGACCGACGCCGGACGGACCGGCCGTAAGGCTGGCCGGGGACTGTATGAATACGCCGGTGGTGCCCGCGATGATCATGATAAGGGCGGGAACGAGGCGGCTCCCTCGTCACCGTCGACCGTCACGCTGATCGGGTCAGGACGGGCGGCCGAAGCCGAGCTCGCAAGCGCGGTCGCGGCCGCCGGCGTCAACGTGACCAGGAACCCGGCGCACCCGTCCGACCTGATCGTGATCGTCGCGGGGCCCGACGAGCAGGTGCTGTCGGCCGCGATCGCTACCGGCCGGGGCCAGCAGGCAGTCGGGTTGCACCTGGCCGCGGCTGGCCTGGTCGAGGTGGTCAGCACGTGCCTGACCGGCCAGGCCCACGCGGCAGCGGCCGCGGCGCTCGCCGACCGGATCGGCAGGAAGGCAGTACGCGCGCCGGACCGGCCGGGCTTCCTGGTCGGGGCGCTGCTCTACCCGCACCTGGCGGACGCCGTCCGGATGGTTCAGGACGGCTACGCGACCGTCGCCGACGTCGACACGGCGATGACGCTGGGCTGCGGTTACCCGCACGGACCGTTCGAGCTTCTGGACAAGACGGGCCCGGCCGCGGTGCTGGACGGGCTGCGCGGGATGCAGGCCGGCTACGGCGATCCGGCGTTTGCCCCGCCGCCCCTGCTAGCCGAGCACGCGGCCGCTGGCATTGGCTTTACGGGCTGAGCGCCAGGGCGAGGCGGCACGTCATGCCGCGCCGGGCACAGCGGCGCGCCGCAGACGAGAACAGCCGGCCGCGCCGGGCACAGCGGCGCAAGCCGGCCGAGTCGGCCGCAGGCGACGAGTCCGCGGCCCGGTTGGGTCCGCCTGAGGTGCAGGAATGGCCAGACGGGGACTGGATCGTGAGGCACGTGCCCGCCGCCGCGGCGACCAAGCTGTACCGCTGCCCCGGCTGCAATCAGGAACTGCGGCCAGGAACGGCGCACGTGGTCGTGTGGCGGGCCGACGCGCAGGGTGCCGAGGGGAGGCGGCACTGGCACAATGCCTGCTGGCAGCGCCGTCCGCGGCGGCCAGGGCCGCAGGCGAGGAGCCGATGACCGAGATAACCGCCAGCACCGTCCTGCCGGCCCGCCGTGAGCCGGTCACGCTGCAGACCTCCGACGGGCTGACGCTAGTAGGGGAGCTGGCCTTGCCGGCCACCCGCGAGCCGGTGGCCACGCTGATCGGCCTGCACCCGCTGCCGACCCACGGCGGCATGATGGACAGCCACCTGCTGCGCAAGGCGTCCTACCGCCTGCCCGCGCTCGCCGACCTCGCGGTGTTCAGGTTCAACACGCGCGGTACTTCCTCCGAGCGGGGGACCAGCGGCGGCCATTTCAGCGAAGGCGAGGCCGAGCGACACGATGTCGCCACCGCGATCGGCTACTGCGCCGACCGCGATCTGCCCCGTCTCTGGCTGCTCGGCTGGTCGTTCGGCACCGAGCTGGCTCTGCGCTGGGGCCTTGATCCCGATGTTGAGGGCGCCATCCTGCTCTCGCCGCCGCTGAAGCGGGCAACCGACGCCGACCTGGACGCCTGGGGTCGGTCAGGCAAGCCGGTGCTCGCGCTCGTGCCCGAGCACGATGACTACCTCCGGCCCGACCAGGCGCGCTCGCGCTTCGCCAGGGTCCCGCAGGCCGAGGTGATCGGGGTACCGGACGCCAGGCACCTGTGGGTCGGAGAGCGCTTCGTACGGATCGTGCTCAACGAGATTGTGCGCCGGGTCAACCCGGCGGCCTGGCCCCTGCCCACCGAGTGGAAGGAATCACCGTGAGCCTGTTCGACCTGACTGGCAGGACCGCCTTCGTGACCGGGGCGTCGCGGGGCATCGGCCGCGTGATGGCGGTCGCGTTCGCCGACGCTGGCGCTGACGTAGCCCTTGTCGCGCGCAGCGCGGACGGGCTGGCCGAGACGGCCGAGGCGGTCGAGGCCGTGGACCGCAAGGCGTATGTCATCGCGACGGACGTGACCGACTACGACGCGGTCGCCGACGCGGCCGCTCGGGCGATCGACCAGCTCGGGCACGTGGACATCGTGGTGAACAACGCAGGCGGGTCCAACTTCATGGTGCCGTTCCGTGACCTGCGGCTGTCAGGCTGGGACAAGCTCCTTCGGCTGAACCTGAGCTCGGCCGTTTACGTCTGCCGGGCGTTCGCTGGGCACCTGCTTGACCGTGGCAGCGGGTCGGTGATCAACGTCGCCTCGGTCGCAGGAGTGGCCGCGGCGCCGACCATGAGTCCCTACGGCGCGTCCAAGGCCGCCCTGATCTCGCTCACCAAGACCTTGGCGGCCGAGTGGGGGGAAGCCGGGATCCGCGTCAACGCCCTGTGCCCCGGCTGGACCGCCACTGCGCTGAACCGGACGTTGTGGGAGGACCCGGTCATCGGGCCGGCCACGGTGGCGACCTCGGCCATGAAGCGGTGGGCCAGTCCCGAGGAGATGGCCGGTCCGGCCGTGTTCCTGGCCAGCGACGCGTCCTCGTTCATGACCGGCCAGACCCTGATCGTGGACGGCGGCCAGACGATCAGCGTCTGACGGCCGTGGGTCGCGACCCGGACGCTTCGGCGGGTGCCGATCCTTCCGGCGGCCAGAATGGTGGGGTGCCACTGCAGAACCGGGTCAGGCCCGACGGCGAGATCGTGACCGACCCTGCCCGCGGCCTGCTGATGGGCAACCGCGGCTGCCTGCACGGCCAGGGCCGCGAACTCGGGGTCACCCGCTGGCGGTCGAAGCTGTGGATCGGCTGCGTACTTGACTGGCGGGGCAGGCGGCGCGACCCGATGCCGCCCGGTCGCTGGACCGCCCTGTTCTTCCTGGACGAGGCCACCGCCCTCGCGGCCGGCCACCGTCCCTGCGCGTACTGCCGCCGGGCCGACTACGTCGACTTCGCCGACGCCTGGCGGTTGTCCGGGGGACTGCCCGCGCGGCCTAGAGCGCTGGAGATGGACGCGCGGCTGCACGCCGAGCGGACCGACAGGAGCCGGCGCAAGCGCACGCATGCCCATGACATCGGCGACCTGCCCGAGGGCGTGATGATACGGTCAGGCGGCGGCGCGAGCCTGCTGGTTGACGGCCAGCTCCGGCCCTGGTCGCTCACCGGCTACGGCAGCCCCGCGCCCGCCCCGCGGTCGGGCCGGGTCGAGGTTCTGACCCCCCCGTCGATAGTGGCCGCGCTCGCGGCCGGCTACCGCCCCCTCATCCACCCAAGTGTGCTGTCAGGCTACGCTGGCGCCGACCTAGGCTCGGGGCAGCCAGACGGAAACGGCTGCCCCGAGCCTGATCGGCCCCAGCCAGCCCGCGGTGACTGGGAGGAGCCGCCAGGCATGCGCGGCCAACTCCGCCGGCCACGGGCGGCGTGTGCGCAGCCGGCGTAAGCGTTGCCGAAGCCCGCCGGCCCGTCAACAAGTGACGGGCCGGCGGGCCTCAGCTAATGATCACCTGTGCCAGCCGGCGGAGCATGCCCCCGGAGGCCGACGGCCACCCTTACTCAGTCCACCACTCGTCTTCGCCTTCCTTGCCCTGCTTGGCGCCGTTGTTAGGAGGCGCCGAGTGCCTGGCCGTCGAGCCGCCCTGACCCGACGAACCGGCGGTGACCGCCTTGGCCGGGGGAGCGGGGACCGCGGTCGGCTGCGGGCTGGGCTTGAGCGCGTCGGCCAGGCCCGGCATCTGCGCCCCGAGTAGCTGGCTGATCTGGGCGAGGTGAGCGCCCACGCTTTCCTTCTGCTTGTTCAGCTCGTCGACCTGGCGCTGCGCATGGCTGCGGATGCGCTCGGTCTCGGCCTTGACGTCGGCAAGCAGCTGGTCGGCCTGGGCCTTGGCCTGGGCGACGATGCCGTCGGCGTTCTTCTTCGCGTTGCCGACGAGCTGCTGGGAGTGCTGGTCGGCCTCCCGCCTGGTCTGCTCGGCCTGGATGCTGGCCTTGCTGGCCCGCTCCTCGGCGATGGCGGCGCGCTGCTCGGCCTCGGAGACCATCTTCTGGGTGGCCGCCTGCGCCCCGGCCAGGCGCTCGGCCTCCTGCCGCTCGGCTTCCTCGCGCCGGGCTGCAAGCTGGATCTCAAACTCTGCCTCGGACTGGGCCCGCTGCGCCTCGCTGTCCTCGAACGCCCGCTGGGCCTGGCTGCGCATTTCGTCAGCCTGCCGCTTCGCGGTCGTCAGGATCTCGTCCCTGTCCTTCTTCGACGACGCCCGCATCTGCGCGACCTCGCGCTCGGCCGTCGTGCGCATCTTGGCGACCTCGCGCTCGTTGCCGGCGCGCTTGTCCGCGACCTCGTGATCGGCGGCCGCCCGCAGCTTGGCGACCTCGCGATCGGTAGTCGACCTCAGCTCGTCCGCTTCGCGGCCCGCCTTCGTGCGAATGGACTCGGCCTCGCGCTCGGCCGAGGAGCGCTGGTCGTCGGTCTCGCGCTTGGCCAGCGCACGCATCTCGGCCGCCTCGTTCTCGGCCGATGCCCTCGCCTCGGCCGCCGCGACCTTGGCCGCCGCGCTCAACTCGTTGGACGCAGTCCTGGCCTCCTGCACGATCTCGGTGGCCTGTTCCTCGGCCAGTCGCAGGAGTTGCTCGATGCGCGAGCCCAGGCCGGAATAGGTCGGCCGCTCCTGCTCCTGGATTTGCCGGTGCGCCTCTGCCAGTTCGCGCTGCAGGGCCTGTGCGTGCTCTTGGTGCTTGCGTATCTCGCTATCAAGCTTCTCAAGGTGGCCGGTGACCTGCTGCGGGTCGTAGCCGCGCATCACCCTGGAGAAGTCAGGGACTTCCACGAAGAAATTGCTGAGCTGAGCATCGATGTCGGGCTGCATGGGCCTAATCCTGGGTAGATGGGAGGTTCGCGCACCGATGACCGCTAGCTATGTCCATGAGGCCGGACCCGGCAGCGAATGCAGACGCCACCAACCGCCCAGCGGGCACGCAATCGCGCTCACCCGGTGCTGGCAGCGTACTCCCCTGGTGGCCCGTTGGCGGCACGTTCGCGGTCCCTGGTGGTAGAGGTACATGTTTTTATGTATATGTAACATACGCGCCCGAGTTGATCCCGCCCCGATAGCCCGTTATAGGGGTTGATGATGGGTTTCTGGATTCGTGATCGCCCGGCGGTCCCTACGCCCGTGCCTGGACGAGTTCGGTCAGGACGCCACCAAGATCGGCCGGGTGCAGGAAGGCGATCGACGCGCCCATCGAGCCATGCCGCGGTCGTTCGTCGATGAGCCGGATCCCGGTGGCACCGATGGATGCCAGCGCGGCTGTGATGTCGGCCACGCCATACCCGACGTGGTGGATGCCTTCGCCCCGTCGCTCAAGGAACCGCCCGACGGGCGTGTCCTGCCCGGTCGGCTCGAGCAGCTGGACATAGGAAGCCCCTGACGGGCCGTCGGCGACGTGCAGCATTGCCTCCCGCACGCCCTGCGCCTCGTTGACCTCTATGCTCGCGACCCTGAGCCCGAAGGCTGACTCGTAGAACGCGATCGTCGCGTCCAGGTCGCGGCAGGCGATGCCCACATGATCAAGTCGGGTCAGCAAGGCTTCCACCCTTCCGGCGGCGGGTTTCCTGACCGGTATCGTTTCAGCTATGCATGAGGCAGTGATTGTCGGCGGGGCACGAACGCCGGTCGGCCGTCTGCTCGGCTCACTGAGCGGACTAAGCGGCGCGCAACTTGGCGCCATCGCGATCAAGGCGGCGCTGGAGCGCGCGGGCGTGACCGGGGACCAGGTGGACTACGTCATCATGGGCCAGGTGCTGCAGGCCGGCGAGGGGCAGATCCCGGCGCGCCAGGCCGCGGTGGCGGCGGGCATCCCGATGACCGTGCCGGCCCTGGGCATCAACAAGGTCTGCCTGTCGGGCCTGGACGCGATCGCGCTCGCCGCCCAGATGATCCGGGCCGGCGAGTTCGACGTTGTCGTCGCGGGCGGGATGGAGTCGATGTCCCTGGCCCCGCACTTGCTGGCGGGCTCGCGGCGCGGGTTCAAGTACGGCAACACCGAGTTGATCGATTCGATGGCGCATGACGGCCTGACCGATGCGTTCGACCAGGTGTCCATGGGCGAGTCGACGGAGCGGCACAACGGCAGGCTCGGCATCTTGCGGCGGGAGCAGGACGAGTTCTCCGCCCGGTCGCATCAGCTGGCCGCGGCCGCGATCAAGAACGGCGTGCTCGCCCAGGAGATCACCCCGGTCAGAATCCCGCAGCGGCGCGGTGAGCCGCTCGTCGTCGACACCGATGAGGGCGTCAGGTCAGACACGACCGTCGAGTCGCTGGCGAGCCTCAAGCCCGCGTTTGCCGCAGACGGCACGATCACCGCCGGATCCGCCTCGCAGATCAGCGATGGTGCGTGCGCCGTCGTGGTCATGTCCGCCGAGGCGGCGGCGGCCGCGGGCGCCACGATCATGGCCGAAGTCGGGGCGCACGGCGTCGTGGCCGGGCCCGACAACTCCCTGCAGTCGCAGCCGTCTAACGCGATCAAGCGGGCGCTCGCGAAGGCCGGACTCACGGTCGCCGACCTGGACCTGGTCGAGATCAACGAGGCGTTTGCCGCGGTAGCCATCCAGTCGATGCGTGACCTGGCCATCGACCGCGACAAGGTCAACGTGAACGGCGGCGCGATTGCCATCGGTCACCCGCTCGGGGCCTCCGGCGCCCGGATCGCCCTGCACCTCGTCTATGAGCTCGGCAGGCGCGGCGGCGGCCTGGGCGTGGCTGCCCTGTGCGGTGGCGGCGGCCAGGGAGATGCGCTGCTGTTCCGGGTGCCCGCACCCGCCAGCGCCTGAGCCTGGCCATGCCTGAGCTCGGTCAGGGCGGTGTCGGCCGGCTCCCGGGGCGGGGGGTTTCTGGGGGTCGTCCTCCCGGGCCGGCACAGCGCCTGCACGGACGGCCGGTCGATCCCGAGGTGCTGATCTCGGCGGGCAGGGCCGGTGACTCGAGGGCGCTCGGCCGGCTCGTCTCGCTGGTGGAGAACGCCGCGCCCGACCTCCGCCGCGTCATGAAGGTCATCGCCCCGCTGACCGGCAACGCCAAGGTGATCGGCCTGACCGGCTCGCCAGGGGTGGGCAAGTCGACCGTAACGACCGCGATGGTGCGCAGCTTCCGCGATTCCGGCTTGCGCGTCGGCGTGCTCGCGGTGGATCCTTCCTCGCCGTTTAGCGGCGGCGCGCTGCTCGGTGACCGGGTGCGGATGCAAGATCATGCGACCGACAGCCAGGTGTTCATCAGGTCAATGGCCAGCCGGGGCCACCTCGGCGGGCTGGCCTGGGCGACGCCTCAGGCGCTGCGGATCCTGGACGCCGCCGGCTTCGACGTCGTGCTCATCGAGACCGTCGGAGTGGGCCAGGCCGAGGTTGAGATCGCTTCTCTGGCCGACACCGCTCTCGTGGTCGTCGCGCCAGGACTTGGAGACTCGATCCAGGCCGCCAAGGCCGGGATCCTGGAGATCGCCGACGTCTTCGTGGTGAACAAGAGCGATCGGCCAGGCGCCCAGGAAGTCGTGCGGGACCTGCGCAACATGCTCGCGATGGCCGACTATGGCCAGGACCGATGGAAGCCGCCGATCGTCAGCACGACAGCCGCGACCGGCGACGGGATCGGCGATCTGATGGCAGCGGTCGCGCGCCACGGCGAATGGCTTGATGCCTCGGGCGAGCGGGCCAGGAGGCGCCGCAGCCGCGCCAGGGCCGAGATCTCGGCAATTGCGCTGACCGAGCTTGAGCAGCGCATGGGCGGGATGCCGGGCGAGTCCAGGCTAGACGACCTGGCGGGCCGGGTCGCCCGCGGCGACCTGGACCCGTACGCGGCCGCCGATGAGCTGATCTCCGGCTAACCTCCCTGAGGTCGCCGGTCCGCCGACGCGGGCCGGCCCGCGCCGCCGCCGCCTTCGGGGGCGGGGTCGGCGCGGTCGAGGTCAGGATGCCGCCCCGACCGCTCCGGTTGGGCCGAGGCGGCCGCGAGGGCTTGCGCCATCACCGACTCCTCCCGTAGCCGCGCCCGATAGCCACGCCCGCCGCCGCGGATCCCGAACAGCCGCTTGGTGATCGCCAGGTACAGCACCAGCGCCAGGTTGACGGCCAGCAGCAGGAGTGCCAGCCAGGTCACCTTCCGCGTCAGGTCATAGATCTCCAGCGGCAGTCCGAGCGACGTGGCCACGAATGCGAAATACTCGCCCCAGCGCCGTGCCTGCCACAGTCCGACTCCCTCGACCACTTCGATCGCGGCGTAGGCGGTCGCTCCGATCGCGAGCAGCGTGATCGTGTGACCGCTCAGCGTCAGCGCGTGCCGCGCCAGCCCGACCAGGCTGGAATGATCGACGTTGAAGCCGAGTTCCCTGAACAAGCTCCTGAGCATGGGCAGTTCATGATTGAAGGCCCGCTCGATCGAGCCCTGCGAGCCGCTGAACCGCCACAGCACGTAGCTGGCCGCTGAGAAGATCAGGACGCGGACGAACCGCTCGAGCGCGAAGAGCCGGAGAATCAGCTTGCTGCGGATCTCGGCGCCGCGGGGTACCACCGGCGCGTCCCCGGCAGGTCCTGCGGCATCGGGCGGTCCTGGCACGAAGGCGCCGCAGCGCAGGCAGCGCCACGCCTCGCCGGTCGCGACCGCGGCCGAGAGCTGGGCCCGCAACTCGGGCTCGTCCGGAGCGTAGGTCGTGTGACCGTATCGCCCGCAGGCTAGCGTGCTCCAGTCCACCACAGCAGCCTATGCAGCTAGCGCGACGATCTCCTGATGCGGCGGCCGGCCCGGCCGGCCGTCAGGCGCTGACCAGCACGCCGTCGGCCATCAGCATGATCTCGCCGCAGGCCAGTGCCAGGGCCTGGGCCTCGCGCCCGGTGAGCAAGATGCCGGCATCGCGACCGAGGTCGCTGATGACCTCGGCTAATGCGGTCGCGTCCCGCAGCGACAGCCCGTCAAGCAGGCGGTCAGCCAGCAGTAGCTCGGGCTGGTGGACGGCGGCCGCCGCCAGCCGGGCCCGGCGGCCGACGGCGTCGGGGGCCAGCCGGACCGGCACCTCCGCCCACGGGCTCAGCCCGAGCCGGTCCAAGATCGCGGCTGCGAGCACCTGCCGGTCGCCACTTCCAGGCCCGGCGAGCCGGGCCGCGTGCTCTACAAGCCCTCGTACCCGGATCCCCGGCAGCAGCCGGGAATTGAGCCGGGCCACGCCGACTCGGCTGCGGACCGCGCGCCGGCCTCGGGCCGTGTTCAGGTCAAAGCCGAGCACGTGCAGCTCGCCGTACGCGGGCCTGCAGGCGCCGGCCAGGACGTCGACGAGAGCCGATCCGGCCGCCGACTGGGTTGTCATGATGCCCAGAGCGGACTTTCCCGGCATAGGCGGACCGATCCGGAAGCTCGCGGCCCGCACGGCCCAGCGCCCGCCACGGCGGACGCCGATCCCGGCGGCGAGCACCGGATCTGCGGCCATGACTGCATGGGCGGACCGCACAGCTTCCCCCGAATTTGCTCATCAGATGTTCCCCAGCAGGCAATGTAACTTTCTGTAATTGACCACGTCCACGTACGCGCCGGCTGGCCCGATTCGTATTGCACGGCCGGTGACCGAATGCCGGACAAGCCGGACCGCGATAACTTGTGCAGGTGCGCAAACCGCTTGACCTGCCCTTCGACCCGATAGCACGGGCGGCGCAGACGTGGGAGAGCCGATTCGGCGCGTCCAAGGCGATGGCGGCGGTGACCACCATCATGCGCGTCCAGCAGATCTTGCTGGCCGAGCTTGACGCTGTGCTCCGGCCGCACGGCCTCACGTTCGCCAGGTACGAGGCGCTGGTCCTGCTGAGCTTCAGCCGGGACGGTGCGCTGCCGATGAGCCTGATCGGCCAGCGGCTGATGGTGCATCCGACGAGCGTGACCAACATCATCGACCGGCTAGAGCGCCAGCAACTGGTGGTCCGCAGGCCGAACCCGCGCGACGGCCGCGGCACTCTGGCCGAGATCACGCCAGCAGGCAGGGACATCATGCAGCGCGCGACGGCCGATCTCATGAACGCCGAGTTCGGCATGACCGGCTACGGGGACGATCAGCTCCAGGAGCTATTCGACCTGCTCCGTGAGCTGCGAGTGACGGCGGGCGACTTCAAGCCGGGCTAAGGCTTCGTTCCCCCCTAACTAGCTATTCGGGACGGTGTCCACGTCTGGCCGCCGTCGGTTGTGACGAACACCTCGCCTAGCTTTGAGTCGGCCGGGACGGCCACGCCGAAGCTGGAGGTCGTCATCCCGATGTAGCTGAAGCCGCTTGGCGCGGCAGCGGTGACGCTGGCGGCGTGCCAGGTCGCGCCGTCATCTGCGGAGTAATAGATGCCTGCGGTCGTGGCCAGCACGATGATGCCGGGATTGGACGCGGTCAGAGCGGCGGCCTTCCCGCGGACCTGCACCTTCGCGACCTGCTGCCAGGTCGCGCCGGCATGCGAGATGTAGATCGTTGAGGTGTCGCCGCTGTCGCAGGCCAGCACGAGCGACGGGCCGGAGGCGAGCTGCGCGTCGGCCGGCTGGCCGCTGGCCTGGACCGCGCCGGGATCACAGGGAGCCGTGCCGGCCTTCCTCCAGGCGCCGCCGGTCACCGGCCCGGTCAGTACGGCGCCCGACGGCGTGAGCAGGTACCCGGTGCTCCCGCCGGAGATCACCAGCGCCGCCGCCGACGGAGCTGACGTCGTCATGGTCCCGAACCCGTCCGGCACGCTGACCGGGCTCCAGGTCGTGCTGTCGGCCGTCGAGGTGTACAAGGAGAAGCTCGTGCAGGTGTCGTAATAGTCCTGGCCGGTGCCCGAACAGCGGGCGAAGACCGCGAACGCGCGGCCGCCGACCGTCTCCAGGTCCGTGACTTGCAGGCCGTGTGTGTCCTCCGGCGTCCACGGCCAGCCGCCCTTGCTGGTCTCCCACAGCCCAGGGCCGAACGCCCAGCCGTCGCTGAGGTTGCTGAACCTCAGCTGGCTGACGCCGCCTGGGCTGGCCGGTCCCGGGGTCTCGGGCGCGCTCACGCCGTACCAGGTCAATCCGTAGTCCGAGGTGCCGGCCAGCGACGTGCAGTCGCGGGTAGCGCAGCGGTGACTGGCGTCGCCAGCCTGGCCGATGACAGCGCCGACCTCGCCACCGCTGCCAGTGCCGACGAACGTGACCGACGTCGGCCGGAAGTCGGCCGGAACCGGACTGCCGGAGCTGGTAGCCGAGAGCCTGCTGCGCTGTTGCCCGGCCGACGGGCCGACCGACTTCGACGGTCGCTCGGGCAGGCCGATGCTGGCTGAGATCGAGATGGAAGGCGAACTCTGCGCGGCAGCCGGCGGCGGGCGGGAGCCATGGCCGTGGTCGAGGATCGCAGTCAGCTGCGGTATCGCGGCGACTGCGCCGATGACGACGGCGCACCCGGCCGCCACCGTGACCGCCTGCACGGCCTTGCGCCGCCTCGCGGTGCGCCGGATCCTGTCGAGCGTTCCTGCCGGTGGCAGTAGCGGTGTCACCTCCCGCTCAAGCCATGAATCAACCTCGTCGCGGCCGTTACTCACTGGCCTCTCCCACGGCCGCCTTCAGACGCGTCCTTGCGTGAAAAAGGTCGGCCTTAATCGTGCCTTCAGGGCGGCCGAGCATGACCGCCACCTCTTTGACCCCGAACCCCGCGTAGTAATGCAGCAGGAACGCGCTTCGCAGCCGGTCGGGCAGCGCCTCGATCAGCGCACGGACGTCCACGTCCTGAGCGGGTTGGTAGGTCATCTCGGCCGCACCTGCGGCCGTCATCACGCGCAGGGCTGACCGCTCGCGGCCGCTCTTGCGCCAGTGGTCGCGGACCAGGTTGGTCGCGATCATGTACACGTAACTCTGCGGGTTATCCAGGCCGGACCAGCGGGACAGCAGCCGGGTGAATGCCTCCGACGCGATCTCATGCGCGGTCTCGTCGTCATCGACCAGCCTGCGTACCCAGCCGGCCAAGCGCGGGTAGCAGGCATTGAAAAACTCCTCGACCGCCTCGTGGTCAGAGGCCCGCAGCCTTGCCACTGAGCTCCCTTGCTTGGCGGCGTGCGCAGACCGCCCCGACCAACGTAGCTCGACCGAGGGTAGCTGCACAGGGCCTGAGTGCCGGAGTGCGAGAGTACAGCCTGCCCCGCTGACGCTGTGTTGCATCTTTTTACCATTTCTCCGCTGGTTCTCAGGCCGCATCCGGAGTAAGCCGAGCCGGCTGGCACCGGGGCGCAACCGAATGGCTTGTCCGCGCCCGCCGGGCACCGCGCGTTGATCGCTACCCGCCGGGCATCATCTATGACGCCGAAGCGGGGCCTGCGGTTGGAGATAGCCGCCTCTTTTTCTTTGGCCGGCCGCGGGTAGACTGACATCCAGATAGTAGGACGTCCAACTAATTGGCGATCGAGGTTGTGATGCACGGTCACGAGGCTGCGGAGGGCGAGCAGCCAGCGCCGGCCGGTTCGGCCGAGACGGAGCCGCCGGCCGGTTCGGCCGAGACGGAGCCGCGGTCCGCGGAGGCCACGGCGGGTGACCCCGGTCCGCGGTCCGCGGAGGCCACAGCGCGCGGGGACTACGGCCGGGAGCGGTGGCAGCGCCGTTACGATGCAGCCCGGGTCAGGGCTGCCGACTTCAGCACGCTGTCCGGACTCGAAGTCGACCCGGTTTACGGCCCACCCGAGGGTGCCGTGGTGCCCGATTTTGAGCGGATTGGCTGGCCGGGAGAGTTCCCGTTCACGCGCGGTCTGTACCCGGCCGGGTATCGCGGCCGGACCTGGACTATCCGCCAGTTCTCTGGCTTCGGCAACGCGGTCCAGACCAACGAGCGGTACAAGATGCTGCTCCAGGCCGGCGGGGGCGGGCTATCGGTGGCGTTCGATATGCCCACCCTGATGGGGCGCGACTCCGACGATCCGCGCTCGGTCGGCGAGGTCGGGCACTGCGGCGTGGCTATTGACTCGACTGTCGATATGGACACGCTCTTTCACGGCATACCGCTGGCCGACACCACGACCTCCATGACGATCAGCGGTCCTGCGGTCCCCGTGTTCTGCATGTACCTGGCGGCCGCGCAGCGGCAGGGCGCCGATATCACCAAGCTCAACGGCACCTTGCAGACCGACATCTTCAAGGAGTACATCGCGCAGAAGGAGTGGTTGTTCCCGCCGCAGCCGCATCTGCGGCTCATCGGTGACCTGATGGAGTACTGCGCGCAGAACATCCCCGACTACAAGCCGCTGTCGGTGTCGGGGTATCACATCAGGGAGGCCGGAGCGACGGCCGCGCAAGAGCTCGCGTTCACGCTGGCCGACGGCTTCGGGTACGTGGAGCTCGGTCTGTCCAGGGGCCTGGACGTCGACGTGTTCGCGCCCGGCCTGTCGTTCTTCTTCGACGCGCACATCGACTTCTTCGAGGAGATCGCCAAGTTCCGCGCGGCCAGGCGGATCTGGGCCCGCTGGCTGCGGGACGAGTACGGGGCTAAGACCGAGCGCGCTCAGTGGCTTCGGTTCCACACGCAGACGGCCGGGGTCTCGCTGACCGCGCAGCAGCCAGAGAACAACGTGGTCCGCACCGCGATCGAGGCGCTCGCGGCGGTGCTGGGCGGCACGAACTCGCTCCACACCAATGCGCTCGATGAGGTGCTGGCGCTCCCGAGCGAGCAGGCGGCGGAGATCGCGGTGCGGACCCAGCAGGTCGTGATGGAGGAGACCGGGGTCGTCAACGTCGCGGATCCGCTCGGCGGTTCTTGGTACGTCGAGGCGCTGACCGACCGGCTCGAGGCCGATGCCGAGGAGATTTTCGCGCGCATCCGCGCGATGAGCCCTGACGGCACGATGACCGGCGGGATCCTGCGCGGCATCGAAGACGGCTGGTTCTCGTCCGAGATCGCCGAGGCGTCTTTCAGCTACCAGCAGAAGCTGGAGAAGGGGGACAAGCGCGTCGTCGGCGTGAACTGCTACACCGACACTGTGGAGAAGCCCATCGAGATCCTGCGCGTCAGCCACGAGGTCGAGGTGGAGCAGGTCAGGGAGCTGCGTGCCCGCCGGGCCGGCCGCGACCAGGCGGCGGTTGACGGGGCGCTCGAGTCGATGCTCGCCGCGGCCCGCTCGGGCGCGAACATGATCCCGCCGATGATCGCCGCAGCCGCCGCCGAGGCGACGCTCGGCGAGATCTGCGAGGCGCTGCGGGGTGAGTGGGGCGCGTACTTCGAGGCTCCGGCGTTCTGACGAGCTCCATTCGGGTGGATGGCACGCAGGGCATTCCCGTGGATACGGCAGGATGGAGTCATGAAGCAGCCGCGGGACTTTTCCCTTCATGGCGCCATTGACCTGGGCGCACGACAGGCGGCCGCGCAGCGTAGGCAGCGAGCGGCGGAGCAGGGCTCGGCGACCGGCCAGGCGGGCACGGTCATCGAGGTAACCGAGGAGACTTTCAATACCGACGTGGTGGCGAGGTCGCGGTCGGTTCCGGTCATCCTCGACCTGTGGGCCGAGTGGTGCGGGCCGTGCAAGCAGCTGAGCCCGGTTCTGGAGAAGCTGGCCGAAGAGGCGAACGGCGCGTGGATTCTCGCCAAGGTTGACGTTGACGCGAACCCGCAGCTCAGCGCAGCCCTGCAGGTGCAGTCGATCCCGATGGTGGTCGCGGTACTCGCGGGCCAGATCGCGGACGGCTTCCTCGGCGCCTTGCCCGAGGCGCAGGTGCGAGAGTGGCTGGGCCAGGTCATGGGCGTAGCGGCGCAGCTAGGCCTGCAACCGCAAGCCGGGCCCGCCGCCGATGAGCAGGACGCTTCGGCGCAGGCAGCCGGACAGCCGGGTCAGGGCGGCCAGCCCCCGGACATGCCCGCCTACCCGGACGGGGCGGTCGGCGCCCAGGCCAGGAGCGCGCTGGCCGCGGCGCAGGCGGCGATGGAGCGCGGTGACCTGGATGCGGCCGCGGCCGAGTTCGAGCGGGTACTGGCGACATATCCCGGCGATCCGGTCGCCACGATGGGCCTGGGGCAGGTGGGGCTGATCCGCCGGGTCGAGTCGTATGACCAGGCCAAGGCGCGCCTTGACGCCGAGCAGCGCCCCGACGACGCGGAGGCCCAGGCGCGGGTGGCCGACATCGAGATGGCCAGTGGCAAGATCGAGGCAAGCTTCGAGCGGCTGCTGAACACGATCAGGCGGACCTCGGGTGATGAGCGGGATATCGCCCGCAGGCACCTGGTCGGACTTTTCGCGATCTTCCCGCCGAGGGACCCCAGGGTGGCCAAGGCCAGGGCCACCCTGTCGAGCCTGCTGTTCTGAGGGATCGGCCCGCTTAGCGCGGACCCGCGAGGTGCTCGAGTGCGGGCAGCGCGCTCGACAGGGCAGTGAGCTGGTCGGGCGGCAGCGTCAGCAGGATGTCGGTGAGCAGGTTCGTTGCCTCCTGCTTGATGCGCTCAAGGACATCCCTGCCCTGCTCGGTGACGCTCACCAGGTATGCTCGCGCGTCGCCAGGGGCGGCGTCCCGACGCACGTAGCCCTTGTCCTCCAGCACGTTGATGAGCCGGGTGAGCGTTGAGGGCGCGATTCGTTCCGCGGCGGCGAGGTCGCCGAGCCGGACCGGGCCCTTTACCCCGATCGTCGACAGCGTGGACAGCTGGCTCGGCGTGAGTCCGGCGAGATCATGCTTGCGCAGTCGGCGCGACAACCGCAGCACGGCAACCCGCAACCGCGCCGCGTCGATGTCCAGGTCGGGAGCCGAGCCTTCGCTCCCGATGTTTTCCCGCTGAACGACGCCGGTCGCAGCCTGGCGCGCCTTCGCCTGGCCAGGCTTGCTGGCCGAAGCGGCGGCGACTTCGCTCATTCCTGTGGGCACCCTTGCAGGGTAGTGCCCGAGAGCCCGAAGTCAGGACTGCCGCCCGGACTTCGGGCCGTTATGACAGCAGCTGTCGGCGAAAGTCGGCACAGCCGTCAGGTAATCCGGCAGCTGGCAGCTAACTGCCGCGTGAACTGATTCAGGCAATCTCGCGATCAGCCGGGACCGAGGTGCCCGGACGGGCGCCGCTGACGCATTATTGGGTCATGGAGGATGAATCCCTCAGCGGCAGGCTGCTCGCGGCGACTCCGCTCCTCGGAGACCCGAACTTCCGCCGCACCGTCGTCCTGATCGTGGAAGACGACAAGGACGAGGGAACCCTGGGGGTAGTGCTGAACCGGCCCACCGAGGTCCCGCTTGACCAGGTGCTTGAGTCGTGGACGTCGCTCGTGTCGGGGCCGCCGGTGGTCTTCCGCGGGGGGCCGATCTCGCCCAACAGCGCGCTGGCGCTGGCGATGCCGCAGGGCACGGCGGAGCCGCTTGGCTGGCGGTCACTGCCAGGCGAATCCCTGAAGTCAAGGCTTGGCCTGGTCGATCTCGGCGCGCCACCCGAGCTGCTGGCCGATGGCATCAGCTCCATGCGAGTGTTCGCTGGCTACGCCGGATGGGGCGCCGGGCAGTTGCGGGACGAGATCGAGGAGGGCGCCTGGTACGTGCTGCCAGGCAACCCCGATGACGCGTTCGCCGCCGAGCCCGAGCGGCTCTGGGAGCAGGTGCTCCGCAGGCAGGGCGGCGAGCTCGCCCTCGTGGCGACCTACCCCGACGACCCCATCTGGAACTGACCGGTCTGCATGGCCGGCTGCGCCGTGCTCGCCGTGCTGCCCGGCACCCCCGGCTGCGCCGTGCTCGCCGTGCTTCCCGGCACCCCGGCTGCGGCGGCCTGCGCCGCGTAAACTTGTTGGTCGTGAGTACCGAAGTCCTCCCTGGCACCGAGATCCGCCAGGACACAGATGTCCGGCCCGACCTCTCGCATGGCGACGGCGACCATGACCGGTTTGCGCACTATGTCCGGAAGGACAAGATCGTGGATAGCAGCGTCACCGGGACGCCGCTCGTCGCGCTCTGCGGCAAGGTGTGGGTGCCGAGCCGGGACCCGAAGAAATATCCGGTGTGCCCGGATTGCCGGCGCATCTACGAGTCGCTGCCCGAGGGCGAGGAGTAGCCCCTACCTCGGTCCGCGCGGCCTACCAAGCAAGGTAACGCCCGCTCCGCGCATGAGCTTGAGCGCCGCCGCCGTGGTCGCCGCGCCCACGCCCGCGGTCAGGTCGAGCAGCACGGTGGTGGCAAAGCCGGCTGCGACGGCGTCTCCGGCCGTCGCCCGCACGCAGTAGTCGGTCGCGAGCCCGCTCACGTCGACCTGGGTGACCTTCCGGTCGGCAAGCCACTGCCGCAGCGTTTCGCCTTCCTCGGTCCGCCCCTCGAAGCCGCTGTAGGCGGCCGCGTGCTCCCCCTTGCGGAACAGCGCCGCCACCCGGCTCGTATCCAGGTCGGGGTGGAAATCGGCACCAGCGGTGCCGGCCACGCAGTGCGGGGGCCAGGTGTCCACGAAGTCCGGGTCTGATGAGAAGTGCGATCCGGGGTCGATGTGATGATCCTGCGTGGCGACCACGAGGTCATACTTGTCGGCGTCTGGCTCGGCCAGGAACGCGGATATCGTGCGGGCAACGCTCGCGCCGCCGGCCACTGCCAGTGAACCGCCCTCGCAGAAGTCGTTCTGGACGTCAACGATCAGTAGTGCGCGCACAGGGTGAGAGTAGCGCTAGCTGACGTCGAGCGGCGTGCCCGACGTGATCCGCACCAGCTCGTCGAACGAGGTCGGGAACACAGTGTGCGCGTGACCGGCGGCAGCCCACACGACGTCGTACTGCGCCAGCGCGGTGTCGACGAGCGTGCGGATTGGCCGCGGATGGCCGACCGGCGCGACGCCCCCGATGCGCTGACCGGTGCTGGCGTAGACGAAGTCCGGGTCGGCCCGCCCGAGCTTCTCGACCCCGACCTCGGCCGCGACCTTCGCGGTGTTGACCCGGTGCGCGCCGCTGGTCAGGATCAGCAGCGGCTGCGCGTCAGCGCTGAAGACCAGGCTGTTGGCGATGGCGCCGACTTCGCACCCGAGCTGGGCGGCCGCGGTCGCGGCCGTCGGTGCCGGCTCGGGCAGCTCACGGACCTGGCCCGGCGCGCCCAGCCCGCGAAGGGCCCTCTGCACGTGTTCCGCGTTTCGATGCACCGCGCCAGTGTCGCACGGGGCCGTCCGTGGGCCGCAACTTCATTTGGCTGGCCTCCGACGCCCGGCAACCGGGGTCAGCTGTCCGGCTCGAAGATCGTGGGAATCGCGGGATAGCCGCGGGACAGCTGGCGCGCGTAGGCCGGCAGCTCGGCTACCGCCCGACGGTGCCGGTCGCGAGCGGCACCGAGGTCCTCGGCACCTACTGGCGACCCTTCGCTGACGAGCAGGCGCAGCAGGGGCCGGGCCCGTTCCCCGAAATCGGGCTGATCGGCCACGAGTTCGCTGTGCGCAACACCGGCCTCGTCGAGCTGCCGCGCCGCCCACTTCCTCCCGCCGCGCGACGGCTTGCCGACCGAGCGCTTGGCGACCGGCACAAGCTCGCCAGGCCGCTGCGGGTCCTCGCGGGCCACGAGCTTGTAGACCAACGCCGCAGTCGGCGCGCCCGACCCCGTCACCAGAGACGTCCCCACCCCGTAGCCATCGACGGGCGCGGCGGCCAGCCCGGCGATGGAGTACTCGTCGAGATCCCCGGTGAGCACGATCCTCGTCTGGGTCGCGCCGAGCGAATCCAGCAGCGCCCGTACCTCGCGGGCGACGACCGGCAGGTCCCCGCTGTCGATCCTGACCGCGCCGAGGTTCTGGCCTGCGACGCGGACAGCGGACTTGACCGCCGTCGCCACGTCGTAGGTGTCAACGAGCAGGGTGGTTGACTCGCCGAGCACGGCCGTCTGGGCCGCGAACGCCTGCTCTTCGGAGTCATGCACCAACGTGAACGCGTGCGCGCTGGTGCCGCTTGTCGGCAGGCCGTATTCGATGCCGGCCTTCAGGTTTGACGTCGTCGCGAAGCCGGCTATGTACGCGGCGCGGGCGGCAGCGACCGCGGCACGCTCGTGCGTTCGCCGCGAGCCCATCTCGATCAGCGGCCGTCCGCCTGCGGCGTTTACCATCCGGCTCGCCGCCGAAGCGATCGCGCAGTCATGGTTGAGGATCGACAGGGCCAGTGTCTCGAGGACCACGGCCTCGGCGAACGTGCCCTCGACGACCAGGATCGGTGAGCCGGGAAAGTAGCAGTCGCCCTCGCCGTATCCCCAGATGTTCCCGGTGAAACGGTAGGAGCGCAGGTAGTCAAGGGTCAGCTGGTCCGCGATCCCAGCCCGCTCAAGGAACTCGAGTTCCACGTCGCCGAACCGGAACGCTGCGAGGGCGTCGAGCAAGCGGTCGGCTCCGGCCACCACGCCATAGCGCCGCCCGTTCGGCAGGTGCCTGGCGAACATCTCGAACACGGCCTTCCGGTGGGCGATGCCGCTATGCAGCGCCCCGCGCACCATCGTCAGCTCGTAGTGATCGGTCAGGAGCGCGGTGCCCGGCCCGGTCCAGGCTGGCTCCTTGGGCCCGGAGATCTCGTCGGCCCTTAGCTGGTCAGTATTCACTCGTGCAGCCTACGTATCCCCTCGGTCGCCCGCGCTCCGCTGGCCGCTCCGGCCCGCCCGCCAGGCTCGC
>JASHOL010000085.1 GCA_030041135.1 Streptosporangiaceae bacterium
CCAGCGCCAGCGGCAGACACCCGCACAGCCTGGCGATCCGGTCGACCGCGCCGGGCTCGGCTGCGGCCCGGGGGGCACGGAGCCGGGCGGTGAGCAACTGCACGGCCTCGCCGTGGCTCAGCACATCGAGGATGATCAGCCGGGCACCGTCGGCGGCGGCCAGCCCGGCCAGCTGGCTGCGGCTGGTAACCAGCACCAGGCTGGCGGGGCTGGCTGGCAGCAGCGGCCGGACCTGCTGCTCATCCCGGGCGTTGTCCAGCACGATCAGCATTCGCCTGCCGGCCAGCAGGCTGCGGTACAGGCCGGCCTGGGCCTCGGGGCTGGCCGGGATGCGTTCTGGCGGGACGCCGAGGGCGTCGAGGAACCCCCGGATGGCCGCTTCCGGTGCAGCCGGGGCGCCGGAGGGGTCAAAGCCGCGCAGGTTCACATATAGCTGCCCCTCACCGAACTGCTTCGCGACCTGGTGCGCCCAGTGCACCGCCAGCGCGGTCTTGCCCACCCCTGCGGTTCCGCCGATTGCCGAGATGACCACGGTCGCCGGCGCTGCGTGCGCAGCCTGGTCCAGCAGCCGGGTCAGTGCCGCCAGCTCGGTCTCCCGGCCGGTGAACTGCGGAACTGGTGCGGGCAGCTGGCGCGGAATTAGTGACTGAACCCCTGCCACGCGGACATCGGGCTCAGGCACAGCTAGCGCGCGGTCGGCGTTGAGGATCTGCTCGTGCAGCTCACGGAGATCGGTGCCGGGCTCGGTGCCCAGCTCCTCGACCAGCACCTGGCGGGCCCGCCGATAAGCAGCTAGCGCCTCGCCCGGCCGGCCGCACCGGTACAGCGCAAGCATCAGCTGGAAGTAGAAGCGTTCCCGCAGCGGATGGTCTGCAGCCAGCGACTGCAGCTCAGGGATCAGCTCAGCGTGCTTGCCCAGATGCAGGTCCGCGTCGATCCGCCACTCCTGCGCCTGCAGCCGCAGCTGATCCAGCCTAGGTACCTCATCCCGGTGCAGTAACTGCGAGGGCACGTCCGCCAGCGCCGGGCCGCGCCACAATCCGAGCGCCTCGGCCAGGAGCTGCGAAGCCCGCGGCCACGAGCTCGCCCGGACGGCGGTGCCGCCGTCGCGGCACAGCCGGCCAAACCGCAGCAGGTCAACCTCATCCTCCCCGGCCTGGACCAGGTAACCGGGATAGCGCGTGACCAGCCGCTGGCCGGCGCGAGGGCCCAGCACCCGGCGCAGCCGCATCACGTGCGTCCGCAGCGTGCACGCCGCCCGGGGCGACCCGTCCCACACCGCCTCGGCGAGCGCCTCGGCGCTGACGGCCTGCCCGGCGTGCACCAGCAGCGCCGCCAGCATTACCCGCTGTCGCGCGGCCGGCACCGCGACGGCCGCCTTGCCGTCATCAACCAGCACGGGTCCCAAGATCCCGAACCGCATCCTGTCCCCCGTCGGCCAGGGCCGCCGCCAGGCTTATTGCCGGTCAGGCGGGAAGCCACGCAGACGCGACGAAAACTCGACGCGCGCCCGACACGATAAGCGTTGCATGCCACGCAAGCCAGGTAAAGGCTTCCATCGGACGGATAGGCGGAAAGGAGCGCGCTGGCTGCTGGCTGCGGTTTCCCGGTACCGGCGGGGATGGCAGCGCCGCTCGCGACGGCCATCCGTGACGAAAGGAGAACAGTGTGCGACCGTCTATTTCGCTGCTGGCAGGTGCAGCGATCGCGGGGGTGCTGATCATTTCCCCCGCGGTCCGCGCCCCCCTCGCGCTGGCGCAGAGCGGGGAGTGCGCCAGTTTCCCCGGCTACGAGCAGATCGAAGCAGAGAGCACCGGCATGTACGTTGACGGCCAGGGCCCAGCGAACCCGGTGAAAATGGAACCGGTCGGAAGCTGCTACAAGCTAAAAGAAGCCGGCACGATTAATAGAGGCGGCTACACCGACACCAAGTACACCTACGACGACCAGGATAACCGGTGCCTGTACTGGGACGCGTCAACTGACCTGGTCACTACCGCCGCGAACGCAAATGGCTGCGCCGATCAGCCCAACGAGGAATTTTTCGGAGAACGCCCGGTCACCAGTAACGGATGGCCGTGGTGGAACGTAGCGGCCTTGGACGATGGCTACAACACGATCTCCGGGGCCCCATGCACAAATGGGGGCATGCTCACTGCGGCATTCTACGTGGGCAGCGATTCATGTGACTACTGGAACTTCCCGTCTGACGGCGGCTGACTGAGGATCAGAACTGCTCATAAGATGAGCGGTCGCCCTGACCCACGCGCCAAGCTGGCCCCCGGTTTCTTATCCACTCTGTCTTGGTGGGACCGGGGGCCTTTCCGCGTCGCCAACTGCGCCAATACAAGGACTAGTACTCCAACCGCACTTCGTGATTCTTCCTTAGCGGTAGGGCGTCAGGTCGGCCCTGGGGTAGCGCGTTTGGGTGTCGGCCAAGGTCTGCTCGTCCCAGTACGGGTCGCCGGGAGCGGGCCATCCGAACACCGACCGCTCCCGGGGGGTCGCCCGCTCGACGATCTCGGACCAGCCTGGTTGCGTCGCGCGCTCGGCCCAGGCGACCCTGCCCGTCCAGCGCGGTCCCCACGCGTCGTAGTTGACGAGGAGCGCAAAGCGGGTTGAGCGTTCCCCGGTCATGGCCGACCCACGGTGAAGCACGTCGGTCTGACGAACGAGCAGGGTTCCTGCGGGACCTGTCATGGAGACCTCCTCCTCGGCGAACATCCCCGCGGAGAGGTACTCGTTCGTGATGTCGTGATCCCCTGGGACCGGCCAGTACGGCACGCTCTGCCCGACCGGCAGCGGAACGACCTTGGTCGGGCCATCCTCCTCGCCGACGTCTGACAGGAGGATCCAGCAGTCCATCTGGGTGGCCGGCTGGGAGCGCTTGGGCACGACGAGGGTGTGGTTGACGAAATCGCGGTGGTGGCACTGGTCGTAGTCAACGGCCCCGGCGTACTTGGCCCACAGCCCCGCCTCATACAGGCGCAGGTCGGCCGAACCAAGGAAGCGCTCGGCCAGGTCGAGCAGGTCGGGGTGAAAGGCCAGCCGGTTCAGGTCCCACGACCGCCACGGTCCGCGGATGGAGCCGGCCCACTGGCTGGCTGCTAGCCAGGAGTGTGCGGCCGGGTCGGCGAAGTACTCCTCGGGCCGCGGGTAGTGCAGCCACAAAGCGTCCTGGGCCGCCGCCAGCTCGTCAGCCTCGAGGAAGCCCTCGAAGATCAGATAGCCCTGGTCACGCAGATCCGCCACACAACGGTCCGGGACTCTCATCGACGCCGCCAGCTAGACGAGTCCAGGGCCGACGCCGCCCGGACGAAACCGCTGGGACGATGGAACTCGGGAAAGGAAACCAGGCTGAATGATGACACGGCGAAGCAACTCCTCATTGGTCATGGGGGAGCGTGCCGCGCAGTGTTGAGCGGCACGCGATGACAGGTCTGAGACCTACGCGTCAGCGCGTGCCCTAGCAGCCGGGTTGCATGGCCCGAATAGTAGCAGCGCTGGGGCGAGCACAAGGCTTGCCGGCGCTGAAGAGGCCGCTCGCATCCGCCAAAGAGCGCTGCGGCCGGCGCGCCGGCTGGCATTGGCCGTGTTCACTGCCGCAGCCGTCGCTGCCGGCAGTGGCAGTGCCGGGCGCGGGCTTGATGCCGGCGGCGCCACTGCGACCAGTGCAGGAGATGGCTGGCCGGGTGAGCCGGCCGGCAGAAGGCCGCGTGCAGTCGCCGGATCTCGTTCACCGACAAGCAGAGCATCTGCCTGCTGCCCGGATAGTCGTGATTGCCCGGCCGGAGGCCGGGAGGTTGTCCACAGGCTGCCTGCCCCTCTCTGGCCCGGCCGCAATCACCGGGCCCGCTGCCGGAGCCCGCTTCAGGCGGGGGCCTGCCGCTGGCAGCGCAGACGGCCAGCCAGGCGGCGGCGCACATGGCCAGCGTGACGTGGCGGTACCAGGCGACATGCTGACGGACCTGATAGTGGTCCAGGCCGGTCTCGTTCCTGGCTGCCTGGAAGCATTCCTCGACCGCCCACCGGGTCCCGGCCACCCGGGCGAGGCTGGCGAGGCTGACCGCCCGCGGTGACCAGCACAGGTAACAGGCCAGCTCGCCGCTGGTCAGCGACCGGCGGATCAGCAGGTGCTGGCGATCATCAGCGTCGGCGAGCGCCCACTCATACAGCCGCTCGCCTTTCGACCCCGGCCCGCACGAGTGCCGCTGCCAGCCACGGGCCGGCACCTTCGCGGCGAGCTGATCCGCGCGGATCATGCGCTCACCGCCTGCCGGGACTTTAGTGTCGCAGGCCACCGCGACGATGTAGGAGATACCCGCCTGGTGCAGCCAGTCCCGCAGCTTGCCGTTATCGCCGTAAGCCTCATCGGCGGTGATCCAGGCGAACGGCAGCCCGGCCTTGATCACCCGCTCGGCCATCTTCCGCGCCAAAGCCGGCTTGGTAGCGAACTGCGTGTCCCCGCCGATCCCAGCCGCCGCACAGCGCTGCTCATCCCCGGTCCACGACTTCGGCAGGTACAGTTCCCGGTCAATCAGCACCCGCGTGCCCGCACCGGGCACGGCGTAGGCCAGGAACACCCCGACCTGGCAGTTGGTGATCTTCCCCGCCGTGCCGGTGTACTGACGCTGCACCCCCGCCCAGAGCTTCCCTGACTTCAGGAATCCCGTTTCATCAGCGATCAGCACCCCGCCCGGATCACCCAGCTCAGCCGCCACGTAGTCGATCAGCCGGTCACGGACCTCATCCTCATCCCACACCGCGCCGTTCAGCAGCCGCTGCATCCCGACCGGCGTCGCATCACCAGCGAACTCCGCCAGCGTCCACCCGTTCTTGCGCTCCAGCCCCGACACCAGGCCCAGCAGATACGACCAGGCCCGCAGCCGCGGCTCCCGGCGCACGAACGCCCGCGCCAGCACCCGGCCGAACAAGTCCTCAAGACGATCCAGCCAGCCAGCCAGATCCACATCCCCTACGCCCGGCGCGACGGGCGCAGCGCGATCCATCAGGACACTCACACCCAGATGATCACGACGTGCCCGTCAACACGTCACGCCGCCACGCCGATACCGAAGTGCTGCTGCCTTACTAGCACGCGGCAGGGAGGTCTAAGTTGCCGACCCGGTTTTCCAGCGGTGGCGGCGGGACGGACATGGACGCCCTCAAGCTGGCGTTGCTTGCCGCAGCACCCAGCGAGCGGTCCGGGTGCGCCGCTTCAGCAGTGTCTTGCTCGTGGTGCCGTTGCGGCTGTTGCCGTTGCCCCTTCCGGCCGGGTCGTGCTTCCCGTAGCCCAGTCGGCCTCTTCGGAGCTCAGGTGAGTGAAGCCCGTGGCCGCGCTGCAGGCAACGCTCATCCTTACACGCGCTAGCGCGCCGAGGGCTAGCTCGCGGATGGGCCGGGCCAGTCCCACTCGATTACCCGCTCGAAGAACTGGCGCACGGTCCGCATCCGCTGCCAGTGCGTATCGCCCGTGATCACCTGTACGGGAGCCCTGGGCAGTGCGGCCAGCCACACTTTGTAGTCCCACGACGCATCGCGGCGGATGTCACCGACCGCAGCGGGCGACCCAGCTGGCGAGTCGGCGTGCGGCCCGTGCTCTTGAGGTGGCGGTCACCTGGTTGCCGGTGATCGCCGCTTATGGCGGGGCCGACGGCTAGACCAAGGCTGACCTGCAGTCATCGTGCCTGGCTTTGCCCTATATAGGAGAAACACCCGGTCAGTCCGCATAGGCTCACCGCATGTCACATCCAGCCGGACA
>JASHOL010000086.1 GCA_030041135.1 Streptosporangiaceae bacterium
CGGACCTGCCGCCCTGGGCCGGCCCCCCCGTCCGTCCCGCCAGGCCAGGCGGCACCCGCCTGCGCGCGCCGGCCCGGCTCGACGGATCGCCGAAGGACCAGACACCGGACGCCTGGGAAGGCGAGGAGCGGCCGGACTGGCCAGACGAGGAGCCACAGCCACCGGGCGGGCCAGGCGGGGGGTCTCGAGGTGTCGTCCCCCCAGGCCAGTACGGCGCGCCCAGGCCAACCAGGCGCTCGGGCCGTCGCGCCGCCGCCGCGCGGCTGCGCCGGTCCAGGCGCCGCGTTTACCTGTGGTGCGGCGTGGCCATCGTCGCGTGCGTCATCGCCGCCGTCATCACCGAGTCGCTAAACCAGCACACTCCAGTGAAGCTGCCGTATGTGACCGCGCTGCAGCCAGGGGAGTTCAAGTCCGTGCCTGACACGTGCTCTGCCGTCAGCCCGGCGGTGCTGAGTTCGTTCTTGCCTGCGGCCGGCCAGCCGGTGGCGACCTCGCTGTCAAGCACCGACAGCCAGTGCACGTTCACGGTGGACCGCAAGCCCACGTTCCTGGTGCTCGCGGTCGCGGCCGAGTCATATGAGCCGTTCGCGGCGGCCTCGGGCGACGGCAGCGCCTCGGATAACGCCTTGGACCAGTTCGGCCTGGCCCGGCAGGCGCTGGCTCACCCGGTGAAGAAGTCGCCGCTGCCGCCGGCCACGATCACGCCGCTGGCCGGCCTCGGCAAGCAGGCATTCATGGCGGTCGCGCTCGAGCACGTCGGCCGCATCCGCGACGATGTCGTCACCATCATGGTCCTGGACCGGAACGTGATCGTCACGGCCGAGCTGACCGGCCAGGATTCTGGCGGATTCGGACCGGTCTCGCTGGCCACGCTGCAGGCAGGAGCTCAGGCGGCCGCCAAGAGCGTGCTCGCCAAGGCGCTGGCCCAGCCGACCGCCTGATCCGGTCCGGCCGGCCCAATTCCCTGGCGACAAGACGGCGTTGTCGCCGCATTAGGCTGGGCTATCGTGCTGCTGCTCGCGTTCGACACTGCCACTCCGGCCGTGACCGTGGCCCTGCATGACGGATCCCGTGTCATCGCGCAGGACTGCGCCGTCGACGCCCGCCGGCACGGCGAGTTGCTGGCCGGCGCGATCGACAAGGTGCTGCGCAGCGCGGGCGCTAGTCACGCTGACCTCACCGACCTGGCCGTCGGCATCGGCCCCGGCCCCTACACCGGGCTGCGCGCCGGCGTCATTACCGCGAAGGTGCTGGCTAGCGCGCTCGGGATTCCGGCTGACGGGATTTGCACGCTGGACGTCATCGCGGCCGCCGTGGACGCGGACCGGGAGTTCATCGTCGCGACCGATGCCCGCAGGCGCGAGGTCTACTGGGCCTTCTATGAGCGGAACGGGGAGCGTCTGAGCGAACCGCGGGTCGGCAGGCCAGCGGATCTCCCGGCTGGCTACCCAGTGGCCGGGGAGGGTGCAGTCCTTTACCAGGAGCTGACCGGCGAGCCGCTGGCGCCCCGGTATCCATCGGCGGCGCGGTTGGCAGAGCTGGCGGCCGAGCGCCGAGCCGAGGGCCAGCCGCCGGCGCCGCCCGAGCCGCTGTACCTGCGCAGGCCCGACGCCAGGGAGCCGGGGCCGCTGAAGCGGGTCACCGAGCCGAGCGCGGCCAGGAGGGCCCGGCCGTGACCGTACCGTCAGCAAAGGGACCGCGACTGCGCCCGATGACCGAGGCCGACCTGTCCGGCGTGCTCGAGCTCGAGGACGCACTGTTCGCTGAGGAGGCCTGGTCACGCCAGATGCTGCTCGGCGAGCTGGAGCAGCAGCCGGAGAGCCGCCACTACCTGGTCGCCGAGCAGGATGAAGCGCTGGTTGGCTATGCCGGCCTGATGACGGCCGGGGAGCAGGCCGACGTGCTGACGATCGCCGTCGCCGCTGCCAGCTGGGGTCATGGCGTGGGGTCACGGCTGCTCGCGGCGCTGCTGTCCGAGGCGAGGCGGCGCGGCTGCAGCGAGATGTTCCTCGAAGTCAGGGCGGACAACGTGCGGGCGCAGCGGCTCTACAAGTGGTGGGGATTCACCGAGATCGGCATTCGCCGTGGCTATTACCAGCCCTCGGGCATGGACGCCATCGTCATGCGCCGCGACCTCGCGATCGAGTCCGAGGCCGAGCAGGTGGAGCCCGGCCTGGCGAGCGGGAGTGCGAAGTGACGGCGTCGGCCGGGACTGGGCCGGCGGCGCCCGGGCTCGCTGTGACCGGGCCGCTGGTGCTGGGCATCGAGACCTCCTGCGACGAGACCGGCGTGGGCCTGGTGCGCGGGCACGAGCTGCTCGCCGATGCCGTGGCCTCGAGCGTCGACGAGCACGCCAGGTTCGGCGGGGTCGTGCCCGAGGTCGCCAGCCGGGCGCACCTCGAGGCGATGGTGCCGACCGTGCAGCGCGCGCTGGACGCGGCCGGGGTGACGCTGGCGCAGGTCGATGCCATCGCGGTAACCGCAGGACCTGGCCTGGCCGGGGCGCTCCTGGTCGGCGTCTGCGCGGCGAAGGCCTACGCGCTCGCCCTGGACAAGCCGCTCTACGGGGTGAACCATCTAGCCGCGCACGTCGCCGTCGACCAGCTCGAGCACGGCCAGCTGCCCGCGCCGGCCGTGGCGCTCCTGGTCTCGGGCGGCCACTCCTCGCTGCTGCTTGTGCCCGACCTGGCCACCGAGGTCGTCCCGCTCGGCGCGACGATCGACGACGCCGCGGGCGAGGCCTTCGACAAGGTGGCCAGGGTCCTCGGCCTGCCCTTCCCCGGCGGACCCCACATCGACCGGGCGGCGGGCAGTGGTGGCGATCCCGACTTCGTTCCGTTTCCTCGGGCTAAATATCGGGACGGCACCAGCGACTTTTCCTTCTCCGGCCTGAAGACCGCGGTCGCGCGGTGGGTGGAAGCCCGCGAGGCGGCGGGCGAGCCGGTGCCGGTCGCCGACGTGGCCGCCTCGTTCCAGGAGGCCGTGGCGGACGTGCTCACCCGCAAGGCCGTCGATGCGTGCCTTGCGCACGGGGTCGGGCACCTGGTGATCGGCGGCGGCGTGGCAG
>JASHOL010000087.1 GCA_030041135.1 Streptosporangiaceae bacterium
GCGCTGCCGCGCGCCAACCCGGAACGTCGCGTGGTCGGGAGAGGTGAATGCGGGTGCACGCAGCGCGATCACGGCGACCCCGGGAGTGGCGGTCGTGACGACGAAAGTGTCAGTATCGGGATCGACCGCCGTCCAGCCGGAGTCGGTGAGCGGGATCGTGGCCAGGACCTTAGACGCTTTGCTATTCAGGAGAAACGCATCGGCTCCGACTGACGGCGTCGTGCAGACGATGCCCGTATCGGGGTTTACCGCCAGCCCGACGCCGCCGCCGTCGGCGGTAGAGCCGGTCACGTCGTTGGTGACGCCGTTATAGGCAGTCACTCCCGCAGCCCCCACGTAGAACGTGTTCGTTGCCGTGTCCACAGCAACCGAGTTAGGCGGGTCCGTCGAGATAGTGTCGGTTACCGCGCCCGTGGTGCCGCTGATGACCAGCAGCACGTGGCTCGTGAAACCGAACGCCGCATACACGGTGTCAGTTACCGGATTAACCGCGACGGCCTCGGGGAAGCTCGCGCTGCTGGTAATGGTGTCGGTGACGGCGTCTGTCGCGCCGTTGATCACGGCGACCGATCCGGGGTCCACTCCGACATAGACCTGATTCGTTGCCGGATCGACAGCTATCCCGTTCAGCGCCTTGGACCGGCCGGTGATGCCGGTGATCGTGGCTGTCACCGAGTTGGTGGTTCCGCTGACCACCGAGACGGTGTCGCTGAGGTAGTCAATCGCGTAGACCACGTTGGTGCGCGGATCCACCGCGATACCCGTCGGGTGCTCGCCGACCTGGATCGTAGCGGTGATCGAGTCCCTAGCCAGGTCGATCACGACTATGTCGCCGTCGGAGCCCGACGTGCCGCGTACCGTGACGTACGCGGTGTCCGTCACCGGATCAACGGCCACCCCGTCGGGGATGCTGGTCAGGGGAATACTCCGCAGGCCGGCCGGTGCGACCGCCGCGCTTGCTTGAGTACCGGCCAGCACCAGGAAGGGCAAGCATGCCGCCAAGGCTGCCCATACGCTGAGACGCCGCACTCGTTCCGGGCGCCTGACCGGTCTCACTGGCGTTCCAGTTGCCGAGGGCACAACACGTTGTCAGTGTCCGCCTCGTTCCCCCTGCTCGCAATGGCTGAAGGCAGGTCATGCCGGTCAGCGGGGCTTGGGCACCCAGGTACCAGAGACCTGAGCAGATTCCGGTGGTATACGAGGACGCGCCAGCCGTAGATGCTGTAGGTCGCGGCCGGCTTGCCGAGGTACCGTTCAAACACCGGTTGAGTCATGACGTTCGCAACCGAGGCCCGGGCGCGCCCGGCAAGAGCGAAGGTCGCATCGTGCCGGGAGGCGACGTACCAAGCGTTGTCGGTCTCCCACTCGAGAACCGCGAGTTTGCCGTGCCATGGCTGGACAGCCCGGATCTGGACCTGGTTACCTGACACAACGGTGAGAGCCGAGGCGTTCCAGTATCCGGCGATGCCGTACCGCAGCCCGTGCGCGTCGAGCCAGTCGACGAGGCGAACCGAGGCCGGCATCGTCTGCGGGGGCCTGCGGGCAGCAGTGGTCAGCGGAAGCAGCGCGGCCGCCGCCGCCGCCGCGATGGCTACCCGAGCCCGCCAGGCGCTGCCGATGGCAGCGGGCACGACCGCCCGGGCAGCCAGTACCGCGCTGCACGGAACGATGGGGGCGAGATCGTACGGGCTGCTCGTTCCGGCCAGCCGGGAGAACGCGTATGCCGCGATGTTGACGACGATTGCCATGCACAGCAACTGCTCGGCCCAGCTCGCCTTGCGCCAGTTACATGCTGTCTTCCCGAAACCGAACGTGGCTGCGAGCAGACACAGCGTCCCGAACGCGGAACCGACGACGCCGAGCGCCGACGATGGATGGGGTATCACGCCGAACAACGTGCCGATGTTCTGCGCCGTCAGCGTCAGATGACGTCCCAGGGACGAGATCGGCGCCCAGCTACTGTCCGGCGCGACCATGGCGTACCCGCCCAGGCGAACCATCATGGCCCGGGCCAGCACGGCCGCGGGCACCGAAAGAGCGGCGGCGGCGGCAGTCCGCAGGCCTGATGATCGGGGCCCGCCACCGGAAACCCACCGGTAGAGCGACACCAGGATGATGGTGGGCACGGCAACGTACAACACCAGCGCATCCCCGATCTGCCCGGCGCACAAGATCACGAACAGCACTAACGGCGTAAACCACCGGCTCGGCGCGCGGTCGATGAGCAGGAAGCAGGCAAGCAAGAAGGCGGAGGTCGCTGCGTGGTCAGGCTTGAGCAGGAAGATAAAGGAGTCGGCGAGTCCGGCTGTCATCACGGCCACGACGACCGCGCAGCGGACCGCCGTCGCGGCGCCCCGGCAGTCGATGCGAGCAATGGCGAGGGCGAGCACCGCGACTATCAGGAAGGTGAGCGCGAGCGCGACATGCACCGCGAGGGGATTCACGCCGAGGAAGGCCTCGGCAATCGCGGTGACCGGCAGGTCAAAGGTGTAATAGGTCGCGTCGCCGATGACCCAGTTGTGCAGGAGGAAATTGCCGTGCAACATGTCCCACGCCTGGAGCGCGTTGTTCGCTGCGTCCGAGTCGACCGGAAGGCTCATGGCTATGCGAACAAAAACCGCGAAAATGACAAGCACGCCGACCGCCCAGGCCGCGGCAATCCACCAATTGCGCCGGCCTTCTGAGCCTCCCCGTGAAGCGACATAGGGGCGCTCTGGATCCAGCACTTGTGACGGCCCTGTGCGGGCCGACGTGAGGTGAGGACCAGGCGATGTCGGCTCCCCCGTGGGCACGACGCACTCTCCCCGCTATCGCAGGACGTAGCTCTTGCGGAAGAAACTAGTGTGATTCCCCTCTGGTTGCGGTCACGGATTGTTTAAACACACCCGAATTTGACCCGAATTTGACCCTCTGCCTCCCCGTAGAAGGCACGAGCCCCACGCGCATCAAGACGGGCGGTCGCCATTTAGCCGGCTTGGCGCCGCCGCCCCGCTATCCGGCGTGACCCAGTGTCTTGAGCAACACTCCTCGGACTTGCGCGGGCGACATGTGCCGGACTTGCCTGAGGTAGGCGGCGAGTGCTTCGGCCTTCGTCCACGGTCGGCGGGGATATTGCCTCCTCGCCCACAGACTCGCCTGCCGCAGCAGTGACGACATGGTGCTGGAGCGCGTGGCTGCCGGTTCGGTGTTGACGACCGCCATCGCCGTCAGCGCGGAGCCATAGGGCGCGGCCACGAGGCCGCTGGAAGCAATCGGCTGCCGGCCCTCCGGCCAGGTGCCGAAGCCCAGGTAACGATACGTTGCCGGATCGAAGACGATCATGGCGCCGCTGCCCTCGTAGGACCAGTAGATGCCGACACCGCGACGGCCCAGTGCGTCAGCTGCGTGCGGGATGAGCTTGAAGCCAGGCGTGTGCGCCAGAAGCTGGAACAGGGCGGACTGCTGGCCGGGCATCAAGTAGGTGGTGGACATCAGCTGGGCCGCCGCCTTGCCGGTGTCGTTGTCCAGCCAGTTAGGAGTGTCCTGGCCGGTCGGCGGGCGAGCGGCCGCCAGATCAAGCTTCGCCAGGTAAGGGAGTACTTCGCTTGAATTCGCCGGAAGTCCAGGGAGGTATCCGGCGGCCAGGAAGCACCCTGTCGCCTGGGCCTGGGCGGGGGTGCAAGCGGGCTGGACGGTGGCCAGCCCGGTGGCGGATCCGAGGCTCAGCCCGGCTCTGGAGCCGTCTGCTGACAGCCACTCCTTAGTCCAGCCAGTGCCAGGGGTGATGTTCTCGGTATAGATGTACTGGTCTGGGCGCGGCACTGCGGCATGACCGCCACGTGTGGCAGCAGCGGCCGCCGTCAGGAACTGGGCGGCCGTCAGCGTGGCGGGAATTGAGTGATCAGCCCCCTGTGCGGGCAGGTGAGTTCCCGCTGTCGTGGCGAACGGCGCGGCGCCGGTCATCGCGAGGGTAATCGCGACGCCTGCGGATGCCGTCACCGTGATGGCAGTCGCCAGGCGCCAGGACCGTGGGATGCCGAGGTGACCGGGGCGACCGGCGCGCGACCCGTCGGCCAGCGAGCCGTGGCGGTGCGGGTGAGAGGGTCCGGCGGCCAGCGTGGCCGTCAGCGTGCGCCGCACTGCGGCGAGACCACGGGTGTCGGCCAGGGGCTCGGCAGGCCGGAGGCCGGATATCAGGTCGAGCTCATCCATTGGAAAGGATCTCCTTAAACGTCGCGGATAGCTCCGTGCTGGCGAGCGCGGCGCGGAGCCGGATGCGAGCCCGGTTCAGCCGGGATCGCACGGTGCCGACGGGGATGTGCAGGGCGCGGGCGACTTCGCCATAGCTGAGCTGCTCCCATGCGATCAGCAGAAGTACGTCGCGGTCGGCGGCCGGAAGGTCGGCCAGGGCGGCCAGGAGAACGCCGCGCACCGCGCCAGCGGTCACGTCGCCCGCGACCCGGTCACCGTGACCTGGGTCGTCGGCCTCAGGCATGGCGGCGAGCTTGATCCGCAGCTGCCTCGCCTCGGCTCGCTGATGCTGCCCGATCACGTTCGTGGCCACGCCGTACAGCCACGGCCGGGCATCCGGGTACGCCGGGTCGTAGTGCTCGCGCTTACGGAACGCCACCAGGAACGTCTCGGCGGTCAGGTCGTCGGCGACCTGGCGACCGGCGCGCCTTGCGATGTACCGATGGATGACCGGAGCGTGCCGGTCGAACAGCGTCGCGAACAGCTCAGGCTCGGCCCTGGACGCCTCGATGACGGCCGCATCGGCGGTCTGCACCTCGGCAGCCGGGTGCGCCAGTCTCATGCGGAAACCTCCGTCATGTTGCTGCCTCTCGCTTCCGGCGGACTCTCTTACCGGTTATCCGCAAAGCCGACGACAGGAGTTCGCGCGCCGAACGGGCTGTCACTACTGCCGGCAGGACTCCCAGAGGCTGACCGCTACGCGGACGGGGTCGGGGCGGCGTGTTCGGTTGTGCGGGCGAGCTTGCCGCGGACCTGGCCTGCGTCAGGGTGGCGAAGGTCGCTGAGGATCGCCAGCGCCTGCTGCCACGCCTCGTGGGCCTGCGCCATGTCCCCGGCGGCGTGCCGGGTGTCACCGAGGTGGCCGAGAATCTCCGCTTCACCGTGTCGGTCGCCGGTTTCTCGCTGCAGGCTGAGGCTGCGCTGATAGCAGGCGGCGGCTTCGGCGAGGTTGCCGAGGCCGTGCTCGGCGTATCCGAGGCTGTCCCAGGCATTTCCTTCTGTGCGGCGGTTGCCGGTTTCCGCGCACAGGGCGAGCGAGCGCTGGCAGAACGCGCGGGCCTGCTGGTAGTCGCCGAGCAGGCCGTGGTGCCAGCCGACGTTGTTGAGCATGACAGCCTCGTTCGCCTTGTCGCCGATGGCCTGGTACAGACGCAGCGCCTGCTCACTGTGCCCGAGCGCGTCGGCGTAGCGTCCATGTTTTTCGGCTAGCAGGCCGAGATCGTGATGGACGTTGGCTTCGCCGACCCGGTTGCCGAGCCCCTGGTACCGGGTGAGGCTGCTGGCGAACTGGCGACGAGCCTCATCGTGGTCACCGAGGTCGGTCAAGGTCCTCGCCAGGAGCCGGCCTGACAGCGCCTGGCCGAGGCTGTCTTCCAGGCGAGCCGCGGCGGCCAGCGCCGTGCGCTGGGCGGCGGCCCGTTCCTGCCAGTGCCCGCGAATCTGCAGGAAGTGCGCCATGGCCCAGGGGAGCTGCCAGGCGTGGCTGTCGTACCCGGTTCCGGCGGCCAGGGTGACGGCGGCGAGCAGGAGCTGGTGCTCGGCCTCGAACCACTCCATGGCCTGCGGGTAATCGGCGAGCTGCCCGGCAGTGGCGCCGGGGCTGAGCGGGGCCAGCACCACCGGCTCCCCGGCCGGGTCAAGCAGAACTCCGGCACGGGCTGCGGTGTGCAGGTAGTGGTCGAGCACCCGGCCGATCGCGGCGTCGCGATCGTCCTGGCTGTCGGTGCGGTGGGCCTCCTCCGCGGCGTAGGCCCGCAGGAGGTCATGGAAGGCATAGCGGCCCGGCACGCGCTCGGCGATCAGGCGCGCGCGGGCCAGCTCGCCCAGCAGCCGGCGCGCCTGCGGGTCCGGGCAGCCGGCCAGGCTGGCCGCGGCCAGGACGGAGATGTCGGGACCGGGATGCAGCCCCAGCAGCCGGAACATCCGCGCAACCTCATGGCTGAGCTGCACGGTGGACCAGGAGAAGACCGCCCGCACACTGGAACCAGGGTCACCGGCGTCGAGGGCGTCCAGGCGGCTGGCCGTTTCGGCCAGCTCGGCGGCCAGGGCGGCCAGTGGGAACCGGGGACGGGCGGCCGCGCGGGCCGCGGC
>JASHOL010000088.1 GCA_030041135.1 Streptosporangiaceae bacterium
CGCGCGCGTGCCGCGCCGGGTCAGGCATACACATGCGCGGGGGTGCGGGGGACCGCGCGGGACTGCCGACAGTGATCGTTGACGGATCGTGTTCAGGTGAGGCTTGACAGTTTCCAGGCTCAACTGTCGCAGATCAGTCTCTGCGACGACCCTGAGGAAGTTCCTCCCCGCCCGCTGCGTCCCTCGTGATGGACGCCGGATGGCTTCGCTTACGCCGGCGGTCGACGATTCCCGCCGCGAGAGCAAGTGCAACAAGGGGTCCGGTCCAGTAGAGGGTCATCCAGCGGTCATGTCCGGAGTGGTCGGGCAATGCGAGCACAAGCAAAATCGCCGCTTCGCAGGCCAGCGTGCCCAAGCCCAGCCACCAGCTCTTCTCCCGCAGATAATCGACCGCTGCCGAGCCGAAGACCACGCCGGTGAAGCCCGCGACCAAGACCGCGTAATCCACGAGGCCGCCCCCCGCTCCCGCCGCACCGCTGGCAGAACAAGTTTAGATATAGCGGGACTGTAGGGCCGTTCGGAATCGCTGTCATCCGCCTGGTCCCTTACCTCTCCCGTGCTCCCGATAGGGGGCCGGGATCTTGCCGGGAATGATCACACTCAAGACGGCCGCGCGGAGCGGCCCCGCCGGGCGCGAGCCAGGCGCGAGCCAGGCGCGAGCGAAGCGAGCGGTCTTGACTGTGATCACCGACCGGCGACAGGATGCCGGGCACGAGGAGGACGCACTGGTCGCTGCATCATGTCGGGCACGTAGCGAGCATCCCTACCCGGCGCAATTGACTGCCAGCCACAGCAGATGTCCAGCTAGTGAAGCTGCAGCTTTTGCGCTAGCGTCAGCGCGCGAAGATGCGTTCAGTCACTCGATAGCCATAGCAAGAGATTTGGACCGAACGAGATGCCGACCATCCGGCGGACGAGTCCGTGGGCTATAGGAGCGTTCGTATGCGGCATCCTGACGCTGGGCTTCGGGCCTCTGGCGGGCATTCCGGCGGTGGTTCTAGGTCGTAAAGCACTGCAGCAGATCCGGCGAACTGGCGAGCGCGGCTACGGGCTGGCCGCAGTCGGCCTGATACTCGCCTGCGTCATCCTCGCCATCATCGCGCTCGCGCTGACTGGACTCGCGGTTAGCCGCGTAGAGAGCGGCCCTTGACTTCAGCGCGGCTCGTGCAGGCACGACCTTGCGTTGACGGAGTCGGACACCGTTCTTGCGTTCTTTGCGCGGCTTTGCGCATCTTTGTGCCTAGCTCCACTTGATCCTTGACGGATCGGCATCTGTTGATCCTTTACACGCCCTAGGCGTTTGTACTGTCGGCGACCAACAGCGCAGTCGGTCTGGGGCCAGGTTAGTGGTCCCGAGTTCAGCCAAACTAGCGCGCAGGTCGGCTGGCGCGGTGATGGCGTCAGGTGCGTGGGGCAGGTGCCGGGATGGGCGTCGGCGGCACGCCCGCCGTGCCACTTGCACATAACGTGGCGTGAGGTCATAGCGTCGGCACATGATCGGCCACGACCATCAGCAGCAACCGGGACGGACCTGGAAAGTCGGCGCGCTGGCAAAGGCCACCGGGCTGACGGTCCGGACGCACCATTACGACGAGATCGGGCTGCTGCAGCCCTCAGCGCGGCTCGCCGGTGGCCACCGGCTCTACGACGCCGCCGACGCGGCCCGGCTGTATCAGATTATCCGGCTGCGCCAGCTCGGCTTCCCTCTTAGTCAGGTCGCCAAGGTGCTGGCGGAACCGGAATGGCAGCTCGCGCCCGCCATCCAACGCCATCTCGCCGAGACGCGGCGGCGGGCGGCTCTTACCAGCAGCCTGTGCGCGCGGCTGGCCGCTATGGCCTCAGAACTTGCGCAGCAGGAGCACCCTTCACCGCAGGAGTTGTTTTCAACTGTCGAGGAGATGATCAGCATGGACGGTAGCGTTCACGGCACCACCGGGTTCTTGATGTATGACGACGTCGACGCCGCGCACGATTACATCGTCCGGGTGTTCGGCCTGGCGCCCGGGCAGATCTTGAAGTCAGACGACGGTTTCACGGAATACGGGGAGGTGAGAGCCGGAGAGCAGGTCATCGGCCTGCATCCGGCAGGTGGGAAGAGCTACCGGTCACCCAGATCAGTAGACGCGGTGACGGGCACGACCGTGATCTCCGTCGACGACGTAGACGCGCACTACGCCCGCACAGTTGCCGCTGGGGCGAACATCGTCTGCGAACCTCTCGACCGGCCATACGGGATCCGTGAATATGGCGCGAGCGACCCTGAGGGACAGATCTGGTGGTTCGCTTCCCCGCTCGGCTAAGGATCCAAGGTCGCCGCCCGCCCAGACCAGGCCCGCCGGTAAACACGGTGCCGTTGTCAGTGAGCACTTCCGCCGGGACGCCATAGGGCCCACATCGCGACGGGGCCGGCCTCGGCCTCTCCATCGTCAAGGCGATCGCCGACGCCCACGACGCGACCGTAACTGCGACACCCCAACCCGGCGGAGACTGAACGTAGAAGTGACCTTCCGCCCGGTAAGGGGCGATCGCCCCCCCCGCGCCACGATCAGCGCCGCTCGTCACCCTCTGACGCACGCCGAGCAGCATCCTCTGACTCACCCGACGCCAACCCGCAAAACTTGGCGATCTTGTTCCGTTGATTGCCAACGATGATCGCTTCGCAGGGAAATGACACCCGACCAGACCGGCCGCACCCGTAGCTCTCACCGTGATCTTGGCTGATCTGAAGGGACCTGCGCTGACGGGTCGTCACCTGGATGCTCCCGGTTGTAGCGGTGGCGCATTTGTGCGCCGGTCTTGATAAGAGCACGTCGAACCGCGTCGGGATGGCATTCAGGTTGTAGGGCAATGCGGATAAGAGGCTGACCTTCCGCGTACAGCGAAACGGCGCCGAGCAACCTGAGCCGGGGGGGGATCGGCGGCGGCGAGGGACACCCTGCCGCTCCAACATCAGGGCCACTGTCTCTCGGTGGATGCCGAATCGGCGGCCGAGTTGGTAGACGCTTCCCCCGGCTGGTACCCGGCCACCGGGCCCGCGGTTCCGACTTGTCGAGGCGACGCTGTACCTGCTCGGGAGCCCGAACCGGGACGAGCGGCCCTGCGGGAACGGCCGCGATGAGAGATTCGAGGCATTCTTGCTGGTCAACGCGGTTCGACCAACGTCCCATCACCTCCACCAGATCACGCAGAGTCTGGTCCTAGAACGGTCAACTTCCCGATTTTCCGGCGTCGCCCGGAACCTGTCGAGGGCGCTTTGCGTCGCTGCGCCATGGCCTGATGCCACCCCTGACCGAATCCGACCGAGAGTCGCAGGGTCTTGGCAGCTGTCAGGGATGGGGTATAGACCGGGATCACCCGCGTCCGGCCTTACGTTGCCCCCGCCAGCAGCCGTGGCGGCCGAGTACCGAGAAGCGATGCCGTGGACCAAATTATGGCTCGCGTCATCTGCGGGCCCGCCGTTAGCATCTGGCCCTGTGAGCAGGGAATGGCGCCGGAAGATCGGCAGGTTCGGGCTGGGCAGCTGGTGGCCGCGCCCCGAGCAGGCCGCCGCTGGCGCGCTGGACCATCTGCCGTCCGATCAGTGGCCAGCACTGGCGGCGAAGTGGCATGCGGCAGGCTTCGACTCTCCGTTGCTGCGCCAGCTCGCCGAGCTTGAGATTCCGCCCTTCGACTCCGGGTCATCTGCCAGAAACCGCACCGGAGGCTGGGCTGCACCCCGCGGTCTGGTGCTTTCTGACCAGCCAGGGGGTATCCATGCGCGATTCGCGGCCATTGGCCAGGCGGTGGATCTGATGCCGGAAGTTTTGCGGTCGATCGGTTTCGACCCGGCCCCGGCCGATGAGGCATTCGTGGCCCGGTGTCAGAGTGCGCTGGATGTCGTGCAGCTCGACCTGGACGTCACCGGATACGGCCAGTACCGGATGCGGGCACGCTTCGGGGGATGGCCTGCAAGCGTGCTCCCGACGCTGCCGGACGGCTCCTACTGGGGCGGAACCGAAGGCATGGGCCGCGAGGAGGAAGGGTCCGGGTTGCTCTGGCATGCGGCCGACCTGGTATCCGCCACCATGAAGGAGATTCCCGAGATCGAGTGGCCGGTCTGTGCCATCCACGGCGGTCATCCCGGTTCTATCTGGGACGGCGAGGAACCCGCCCACCTCATCAAGAAAGTGGCGTGGTGGCGGTGCACCAACACCGGGCATCCGCTCGCCCCGGTCGGCCAGCTCACCGCCGAGGTCGCCAAGACACTGTGACCCTGGCATCCCAGTCAAGATCCGGAACATACCCGGAACCACCGATGCCAGGCATCGCATGCACAAAGACAGCGAGCCAGGTCAGGGGCGGAAAGTCGGTGGTTGACTGACGCGGCTGACGGCGGCCACGAGTTCCTAATGTCCGTTGACACGCGGCCTCCTGAGCCGTGCGGTCGGCTTACGCCGAGCATTGACCCAAGGTTTGGGCCCACGGTCGAGCAGCTATGGGGAATCCGGCGATCAATGGGGTCGGGGACGTATGGAAATGTGGCTCTAGCCCAGCTCGCTGGTTATCATGGCGGTACTTCTTGGGCCTGTGAGCAAGGTCACCGGAGGCTCAGCCGTAGCTGGTGATTGTCGTGATACGGGGAGGCGGTCTATGGCCGGGCCGGAACGAGCGTTGCCTGGCGATGCCGATCGTGGTCGCCTGCGAGCGTCCCATGCCGACCGGGACGGTGTGATCAATGCCCTCAAGTCGGCGTACGTGCTCGGCTTCGTGACTAAAGATGAATTCGACGCCAGGGTCAGCCAGACGTTGGCGGCCCGCACCTACGCTGAGCTGGCCAGAATCACCGCCGACCTTCCTGGCTCGCTGGTCGCCGCACAGCCGCCGCCAGGGCGAACGCCGGCCAGGGCGACGCCGGCCAGGGCGACGCCGGCCAGGGCGACCTTCAGGCCGGTCGACCGCGCGACAGCTTGCTTCGCCCTTCTCACGGCCATCGCATTTGTCGCAGCGACCGTCTCGGCGGACGGGTGGCTGGCACTTGGAGCGCTCGGTAGCGCCATGGCGACCTTGTTCCTGGTGGCAGTCGGCCAGATCACCAGAATCGAGAGCAGGCCCAGCGCCTGCGCTACGCCGGCCGCACCGCTAGGCGTGAAAGGCGGAAGGTCGGTCGTACGAATCCGGCCCTAGGGTTGGCCCCACCTTAGCCCTAGGAGCGCGGGACGCCAGGGGGAGCACGCGGGGCAGTCCCTTGGCAGTCAAGCCTCAAACCGCAGGTCACACGACCAGTCGCGGTACTCCTGTAGCCAACCCGACGCCCTGATAAAGCGGCCGTCTGGGGTTCAAGCCGTCGGCAGGCTACTGAGTCCACGATTCGGTGATCCGGACCCGCTGTTGCCACAAGTTCGCATCCGCGCCGCTGGATTGCTCCGCCTCAGAGAGGACGAGAAGGGCGCGGGCCTGAGCAATCATCGCCTGCTGGCGGACGGCCCAGGGCGGGCGGTGGCCGTAGGCGCCGAAAAACGTGGTGAGAGCAGGAACTTCCTCCGGGTGGTGCATGCGGATGATCCACTCAGACCAGGCGAGGTCCTCGACCGGGTCACCAGCATGTGCCCATTCCCAATCGATCACCCCGGTGACCTCGTGGCGCACGCGGTCGATCAAGATGTTCTGCGCCCGTAGTCCCCGTGCACTAGTACCGCTGGGCCACTGGTCGCGCCCAAGGCGGGTACATCCCATGGATGGATCGCGTGGATGCGGCGAAGCATCAGGCCGCAGGCGCGCAGGACCGGCTCCGCCTGGCCGTGATCAATGTGCTGCCCAGGCAGCATTCCCAATCGCAGGCAGGCGCTGTCCTGCCGGAGGACCGGCGGCACGGGCAGCCGCTCGGCCAGGGCTGTTAGGACGGCGGCCTCGCGGTCGCACCGGCGCGTGGCATCCACACCCTGATAGGACTTGGTTACCACCGAACTATCGGTCGTGGTCATGTTCGTGTAGCCGTGCGGCATCTGTTCCAACCAGGCTTGCTCCTTCGCGGGGTAGCTGCCGGGGCAGGCACCATTGCTGCTGCGAACGCAGCAGATGCCGGGCGAAACGAGGAGTCCGACGGTTCCCTGCAGCGGCGAGTCAGGTGCGTTGCGAGTCCACGAGCTTTCCGGTCGTGCCCGCCGCGTGCCCGATGCGGTGGTCGACCGAAGGTTGTCACGGCCACTTCCCGGACAACAGCGCGAGCATCGCAACCAGGCATGACGCACGCACGTCGGACTGCGAAGCAGACCTGATAAGGAAGAGGTCGGAGGCTCAAGTGCTCCCAGGC
>JASHOL010000089.1 GCA_030041135.1 Streptosporangiaceae bacterium
GGCGGACCCGGCACCGCCGGCGACCCCGGCGACCCCGGCAGGCCCGGCACCCCCGGCACTCCCGGCAGCCCTGGCACCGTTGGCGGACCCGGCACCGCCGGCGATTACGACTGGCTCAGCTTCTCCAGAATCGGCGCCGCCTGCCTGAGCAGCGCGCGTTCCTGCGGCGTCAGCTCCCTGAGCCGCTTCGCCAGCCACGCTTCTCTCAGCCGTCGCGACTGCTGGACCACCGCGTTGCCCTGCTCGGTCGCCGTCAGCACCACCTGCCGCCGGTCGGTGGCATGCGGCGCCCGCATCACCAGCCCGCGCTCTTCCAGGACGGTGATCACCCTGGTCATGGACGGCGGTTGCACCTTCTCGTGTTCCGCCAGTTCGCCCGGCGTCATCGCGCCATGCCGTTCCAGCGCTGACAGCGCGGCCAGCTGAGTGTCGGACAGGCCGGGCTCCAGGCCCTTGGCCATCCGCTCGGCTCGCAGGCGACGTGCGAGCCGGCTCACCGAGATCCGAAGGGCGGTGGCCAGGCCGGCGTCGGACCTGGTCTGAAGTGGCGTGCTCATTTTCGTTAACCTGAGTCATTACTCTTGCTAACTTTACCCGGAGCGCTTTTACTCCGTCAAAGCAGCGCGCGGCATTGGACTTGTATCTGGCCGCAGCATCGTCACGACACGGGCAGGCCCGGCCGGGGCCGATGGCGCGGTTCCGGCAGAATCGTCGCACGGCCAGGCCATCGGCGCACTACCGAGGTCAGACTGGCCGCTAGCCTAGGGCCGTGAGCACTCCGCAACGGCCAGCCCCGCCGCCGCTGGAAGGCAACGACCGTTTCATCACCGGAGTCCTCACGGCCGCCTGGGCGGTAGCGCTCGTCGTGCTCCTGCTTGTCCACGGTGACCTGGCCCCGGCCGACCAGTGGTGGATATGGGTACCCGTGGGTGGAGTCTGCATGGGCGTGTTCGGCCTGGTTTACGTGCCATTCCTGAAAAAATCGCGGGCCAGGGCAGCGCAGCGCCGTGAGCAGCGGACGGCCGCGCAAGCCGCTAATACGGGGAACGAGGGCTGACCTACCGCAGCCACGCCCGCAAGCCTCACGGCCGCCGGGGCCGGTGAGAGCAAATCCGGCCGGCGACGGCGTGGTCAGGACTCGTGGTCGAGCGACTCGAACACGGTGTCGGCCAAGGCTACGCCAGGCGTGTCCACGAGGTCATAGCCGACTTCGTCGATGACTGGCGCGATCGTGCCGAAGCCCTGACCCGCCACCAGTGCCTCCGAGTGCGCTCCGCACCCGTGGTCGAGCGACACGACCCGGCCGTCGTCAGGCGCGTACTCGTTGGCGCAGACGCCGAACACCCGCCCGAGCGGGCCGGCCAGCCCGGTCAGGAACCCGCAGGTCAGGCACGGGCCAGGCGCGGCCCGGGTCAGCGGCGTTCCCGGACCGTGCTCGCTGGTATACCAGCGGATCGCGGTGGTATCCCGGCCGATCGCCGAGAGGACCCGGCTCCGCTTCGGCGGCGCAGGCTCGCCCTCGTCCTGGGCCAGGCCGACCGTCTCGGCCAGTTCCTGGCTCGCCTCCCAGCTCGCACTCTCGTCCCAGTCCAGGACGCCATCGTCGCCTTCGAGCATCGCCACGGGAACGAGCCGCTCGTCGTCGGTAGCGGCAGGCATGATGTCACCGACGCCGACGTCGCCGGGACGGACCCGTTCGCTCCATGGCACCCAGTCGGGTGCCAGCAGGGAATCCGGGCCAGGCAGCAGCACTGCCTCGTCGACCGTGATGTTCTTGGCGCGCGATGCCCTGGTGACCGTGACCGCCCACCGCCAGCCGACGTAGGCACGGTCGAGGCAGTTGAACAGGTGCGTGACGACCCGCTCATCATCGGCCTGCACCCCCACGTGCTCGCCTACGCGATCGGCTCCGGCCAGTTCCACCGCAGCCTCGCGGGCCAGGTCCACGGCCTGCACGCAGGCCTCATCCAGGACGGCGGTACGTGTACGTGTGGGGCTCACGGTCAGTAGTCGTTCCTCATGAGATCGTGACAGACGGCCGAGTAGTAATTCTTACACCCTCGCGTGAGTCGTCTGACCGGAGACCGCCAGCCGCAAGCCATGGCGCCGACGGACTCGGTCTCTCAGCAGCGGATAAGATGTCGGCTCTGTTCGGATATGCGCAAGATCAATTCGCACATTTCATCGATTCGATCCCAGCTGCGTCCGGATATGTCCCGGTTTTCAGGGACGGAGTCGATGAAACGTCGGGTCCGCCGGGCGACGCGAGTTGACGGCGACGGCGGATTGGCTGCACCTGGCCCTCTCGCCCGCCCGCCCGGCGCGAGTTGACCGCGACGGGCGGATTGGCTGCACCTGGCCGTCTCGCCCCGCCGCCCTGGCGTAAAGGACCTTAGATCAGCCGGCAAAGGGACCCTGCGCTGTATTGTCCACGCCCGCGCAGGCCCAATACTTGAGCCATGGCAGATCTCGGCACGGGGGAGCAGCCCACCAGGGCTAGCCGGGTAGTCTCCGTGTCGCAGAAGGCGGCCAAGGGCGGCGTCAGGGCCGCCAGGATCGGTCGCGCGGTCGTCAATGGGACCGGGCGGATCGTTCATCGCCTGACCAGGGCATCCGGCGCCGGCCAGACCGGCCTGTCCAACTTGATCGAACTCTCGATCGCGGGCTCGATCGGCGATGCGTTCGTGGTAATTGCCCTAGCCGGCACGCTCTTCTTTAGCTCGTCGGCCGAACAGGCCCGCGGTCGTGCGGCTTTCGCGCTGCTCGTAACCATCGCCCCTTACGCGATTCTTGCTCCGCTGATCGGGCCGATGCTCGACCGCGTCCGCCGGGGCAACAAGTACATCCTGATCGGCACGTTCCTGGCCCGTGGCCTGCTGTGCTGGGGCATGGCAGGCGCCGTCCAGCACAACGACGTGGTGACGTTGCTGCCCGCCGCCCTGGGCGTGCTGGTGCTGCAGAAGGCCTACGCCGTGACCAAGTCGGCCGTGACACCGCGGCTGCTGCCGCCCGGCATCACGCTGGTGTCTGCCAACTCGCGGTTCAACCTGGCGTCCCTGCTGAGCACCTCGGTCGGAGCCGGCCTGGCCCTCGGCGTCGACAAGGTCCTTGGCGACCATTCCGGCGGGGCCGCGTGGGTGCTGCGGCTGGCGACGGTGATCTATCTGGCCTCCATGGTTCTCGGGCTGCGCCTGCCCGATCGCGTCGATGACCAGGTGACCGAGCAGGAGCCGGACGCGGCAGCCAACGGGGCGGCGGCCGGGCCTGGTCCGACGGCGACCCGGCCGTACACCGTGCCGGGGACGGCAACGCCCGCGCCTGCGCGCAGGCCGTTCGCGATCCCGAAGCTAGGGCCGACCGTGGTCGAGGCTATGGAGGCGAACGCCACGGTGCGGGTCTTCTACGGCTTCATGATCTCGTTCCTTGCGTTCATCCTGCGCACCGAGAAGTTCGGCCATACCTCCGACAAGATCGCCCTTGGCGGGCTGGCGGCGGTGATCGCCGTCGGCGGCATCCTTGGGACGGGCATCGGCTCGGCGCTGCGTTCCAGGGCGCCTCAGTTGCTGATATTCGTGGTGCTCGTCGTGTCTGTGGTAGTGACGATCATCGGTGCCGTTGAGTTCGGCTTGCCGGCGGTGCTCATCGTGGCGCTGGCGGCGACCATCGCCCAAACCCTGGTCAAGGCATCGCTTGACTCGATATTGCAGCGGGAAGTGAGCGAGGAGAAGCGGGCCTCGGCGTTCGCGTTCTCCGAGACGATCCATCAGCTCGCGCTCGTGATCGGCGGCCTGGCCGGGATCGCGCTGTCACTGACCAACAGCGGGCTCACCGGGCTCACCGTCGCCGCCGTAGGCCTGGCCCTCGCCCTGTGCGCGATCGTCCTGTCACGCCGCCGGCGGGTCCTGCGGTCCCATCTGGCCCGCTCGGCCGGCTGATCAGCCGCGGCGCCGGCTGATCAGCCGCGGCCTGGCTCAGGTCTCCAGGTCAGCCGCGACCGCCCTGAGTACCGCCGCGATCTTCTTCGCGTCGCGGCTGTCGGGGTGCTTAGACCGGCGGTAGGTGTTCGACACGCCGTCAAGCAGCTTGATCAGGTCCTCGATGATCAGGACCATCTCCTCGGGATTCTTCCGGCTGGCCTTGGACACGGTCGGCGGCGGCTCGAGCACCCGCACCTGAAGCGCCTGGGTCCCGCGGCGGCCCTCGGCGACGCCGAACTCTACCCGCTGGCCGGGCCGCAGCGAGCTTCCGGCGGGGTCAAGTGCGGTTGAGTGCACGAAAACCTCACCGCCGTCGTCACGGGAGAGGAAGCCGTAACCCTTTTCGGTGTCATACCACTTGACCTTGCCAGTAGGCACGTGCGGGAACCTTACGCGAGTCGGAACGAAACGTAGCCGCGCCCTCGAGCGCGTGCTCACCAGGTTATCGGTAGCACATCGTCGGCGGCGCTGCAGGCGGCCGCACTCGCGGCGGCCCGCGACCCTTGTCACGCGGCTTGATGTAGCTCAGCCGACCTTGTGGGGCTTGGTCCATGGCGGGATCGTTGGCTCCCGCCGGCCGTGGCGCAGGCGCCAGGCCAGGTACGCGGTGCCAAGAACCGCACCAACCCGGCTGAGCATGTCGGCGTAGACCCAGGCCTCGTGAGCGTAGCCACCCATCGACGAGTGCGAGGCGCCCAGCGATATCCCGGCGACGGTGCCGACGACGAGAAGCAGCACCGGACCGGCCAGGCCGATCCACTTGTCGCGGTAATCCCAGGCCTTCGATGCGAGCGCGACGATCACCCCGGCCAGCCACACTGGCGGGTATATCGCGCCGCCCAGGCCGAGCAGGACCACCGCGATCGCCTCCACCGGATTGTCGCGGGCCAGTTTGGCTGCGGACGCGATGAGCGGCGCGCTGGTGCGCGCGATGCGCCGCGACACCGGCTCGCCGGCTGCAACCTCCGGCAGGCGCGAGTCAGGCCAGGAAGCTGCGTCGGGACCCATGGCGCCCGTCGGCGGACCGCCGGGACCCGCCGGCCCCGACTCGCCCTCGGCGTGAACGCCCGGCTCGGGCGCGAACGCCTGCCTCGGTACCCAGATCGGCGGCTCCTCCCGCTGGCCGGGAGGCGCAGGCAGTGGCTCGTGAGTGTTGCCGTTCACTCCCGCCGCCCCTGTGCTCGCCGACACCGTGCTCGCCGACGCCGTGCTCGCCGACCCAGCGCCAGCCGACCAGGCGC
>JASHOL010000090.1 GCA_030041135.1 Streptosporangiaceae bacterium
CCCCCACCGCACCAGGCCGGGCCGCGCCGCGCCGGCCCAGGCGCCACCCACCAGGCCAGCCCCCACCACCTCCGCCGGGCCCCCACCGCACCAGCCGCTCAACGACAGCGCGGGGCAGTTTGCTGTCGCATCGCGACTGCCCATGCAGCATCTCGGGTAAATCTGCTGCCGCAAGTGCGGCAGCAGATTTACCTGAGATGTCGTTTCCGTCGCGCCGCAGCTGCCCGCGACTCACCGCAGGCAGTCGCTGCGGTCGGTTCGCGGGCCGGGTCGGCGCGCCTCGTGGGCCGCAAGGTAGGGTGCCGCATCAGCACGGTTAGCGGAACGGAGGAATCCAGGTGCGGCTGACGCAGGCGAACAGGCTCAGGGACGTCACCTACGACATCCGCGGACCGGTGCTGCGCCGAGCCAGGCAACTGGAGTCCGAAGGACACCGGATAATCAAGCTGAACCTGGGGAATCCAGCCCCTTTTGGGCTCGACGCACCGGAGGACGTCCTCAGCGACGTTGTCAAGCACCTCCCTGACGCCCAGGGGTACAGCGATGCGCGCGGCATCCAGCCGGGACGGCTCGCTGTCGCCGAGTTCTTCGAGCGGCGCGGGGTGAGCGGCGTCGGCCCGGACGACGTGTTCCTCGGCAACGGCGTCTCTGAGCTGATCGTCATGTCGCTGCAGGCGCTCCTGAACACCGGCGATGAGGTGCTGGTGCCGAGCCCTGATTACCCGCTGTGGACCGGCGCTGTGAACCTGTGCGGGGGCCGGGCCGTGCACTATCCCTGCGTGGAGGACAACGGCTGGCAACCAGACCTCGGCCAGCTTGCCGCCCAGATAACCGACCGAACCAGGGCCCTGGTGATCATCAACCCGAACAACCCGACCGGTGCGGTCTACTCCCGCGAGATCCTCCTTGGCCTGCTTGAGCTGGCCCGCCGGCGTGGGCTACTGGTGCTGACCGACGAGATCTACGACCAGATCCTCTACGAAGGCGCGGTGCACCACAGTGCGGCCGCGCTGGCCCCAGACCTGCTGGTTCTCACCCTCGGCGGGCTCTCGAAGACCTACCGCCTGGCTGGGTTCCGGTCTGGCTGGCTGGTCGTATCGGGTCCGCGCGAGCAGGCGGCGGACTACCTGGACGGCCTTGAGCTGCTGGCCAACATGCGGCTCTGCCCGAACGTGCCCGCCCAGCACGCGATCCAGACCGCGCTCGGTGGCAAGATCGACATCACCCACCTGCTCGAGCCGGGCGGCCGGCTCCGCGACCAGCGCGACCATGCCTGGCAGCAGATGACCGCGATCGCGGGCGTCACCTGCGTGCAGCCGGCGGGGGCGCTGTACCTGTTCCCGCGGCTTGACCCGGAGGTCTACAAGATCCGTGACGACGAGCAGATGATGATGGACCTCCTGGAGCAGCAGCACGTGCTGCTGTCGCACGGCAGCGGCTTCAACCTGCCGACCACTGATCATCTGCGGCTGGTGTTCCTGGCCTCGGTGCCGGTCCTGGACGACGCGATCGGCCGGCTGGCCACGTTCCTGGCCGACTACCACCAGTAGACATCTGGCGCAGGCTGCGGCTGAGGGCGGGCTCGGCGGCTCGGCCTCGGCGCGGGCCGCCGAGGCGGCGGCGCTGCCGCGACCCGGCTGAGGTCACCCGTTGCGGGCCGGGTTGGCGGGATCGATGCCCGCCTCGATCAGCGCCTGCGCCACGGTGGCGCTCGCCTCGCTCTGCTCCCCGGCCGCGATCTTCACAGCGTGCCGGACCAGGCCCTCCGCGAGTGCGGCAGCCCGGTGCTCACCAAAGCTGAAGCCCTGCATCGCGGGCCTGCCATCCGATGGCTCCCAGGCAATCGCCACGCCCGGCCCGACCGGCTCGGCGAATACCGACACCAGCCGGCCGACGCCGGGCACCCGCCCGGCCGCGGCAGCGACCTGGCCGACCACGCCCTGGTCGTAGCCGTCGAGGTACAGCACCAGGCCGTCCCGGCGAGGCAGCATCGGCGGCCACGACGCGACCTTCGCCTGGTAGCCGCACCCGAGCCTGGCCATGACGCCGAGCACCGCGCTCCAGGCATCGAGCGCCGCTGCGACCGTCTGCAGGTGCACGTAGACCCTCAGCACTGTGGCCATGGCCTGCTCCGCGCCGGCCGACTCGGCCCCGCAGTCGGCCAGGAAAAAGCCCGGCGACAGGCCTGGCCGGCCCGCCGGGATCCGGACCGCCGCCACCGAGCCAGGCCGCGGCTCGTCGTCGCCGACCATGCTGGCGCGGGGAATGCTGACGTTGACCCCGTCCAGGCGGACAACGGCTTCGTCCCGGTCTGCCGCGACCACTGGCACGGTCCTAGTGACCTCGGGATGCGGCATCAACTCACGGAGTCGCTCCTCAAGCTCGGGATCCCGGAGGTCCTGGCCGAGCGCAGGGCCAGGGGCCTGGCGGCCCGCGTGCAGTTCGTCGTAGATTGCGCCGGTCAGCTGGCGACGGAACGAGACGGGCTCGGCCGCCGATACCTTACGGTCGCCGACCAGGGCGTGGTAGCTGTCCGGCGCCGCCTCGATCACGGGCAGCGCTGCGGCGAGGCGGCGGCTGAGCCCGGTCAAGGCTGCGGGTCCAGGCCGATCGCGGCCGCGGATTCCAACGGCGCCCGGAGGACCTTCCGCCCGATCCCGGCGGCGGCGCGATGCACGGCACTCAGGCGCACCGACAGTCGCGCCGCCGCCAGCATGCGGTCGAACAGGTGCCATCCGGCAAAGGCCGCGGCCCGTTCGGCCAGGGCGGGGTCATGCTGAGGGCGCGTTAGGTGATAGCCGGACCAGAACGCCGCGATCACTGGGCGCGCCTCGGCGATGCCGTCGGCGCAGCGCCGGACGATCTCGCTGTGCGATGGCGGCTCGGCCGCGGACTGGTCCGCCCAGCCGGTCGTCGCCCGGTGCAGCCACTCGCCCGCGAAGCTGCCGACATCCCGGGCCGCGTCGGCCAGCCTGAACTCCTCCCAGTCGGTGACGTAGAGGCGATCCCCCGCCAGCAGGAACTGGTCGAGCCGCAGGTCGCAGTGGGCCGGCACGGTATCCGCGAGTTCCTCGCGCTCGAGCAGGCTGGCGACCGCGGCCCTCAGTTCTTCGTCCCGCTGCATCAGCCGCCAGGCCTTCAGCTCGCCCGCCGTCGATTCGAAGAATGCCGACAACGGAAGCGCGCGCAGCAAGTCCGCCGACGGCAGCACCGGCCTGCCGCCAGCCGCGGGGCAGGCGCGCAGCCGGCCGGGCGGCGCCTGGTGGACGGAGCCGACCAGGCAGCCCGCGCGGAAGGCCAGGTCCAGGCCGAAGTCGCCCCTGGCGGCGAGGTCGGCACCGGACACCGCGCCGTCGACGAACTCAGAAATCAGCAGTCGTCCTGGCTCGTCCCAGCCGAGATTGCGCGGCGCCAGGTCGGTTACGAGACGGTCTGGCAACTCACTGAGCGCCACCGAACGATGAAGGCGCTGCATCGCCTGGGCCTCAGGACCGCCGAAGCGCTTGACGAACACCTGGTGCCCGCCAGTTGTGCGGCCGGCCCAGTTCTGGTTCCGGCCGGGGAACCTCGAAAGGTCGCCCGCGCCCGATAGCCGACCTAGCCCCAGACGAGCGAGGACCGCGTCCACTTCGGGGACGCGGTCCAGCCCGGCGGAGGCAGCCGCCTCCGCTGATGTCACCGCACTAGCACCGCAGCGTGGTCGTTATCACTGTCGTCGTCGGCAGTGCGGCCTCGCGGTCCTCGGTCGAGACCGCCTGGCCCAGTTCGTCGGCGTCAGTGTAGGCGTCGTACCCCTCGGCCAGCTCTTCGGTCGTCATCGGGCTCCTCCAGACTCGGCGTCGGTTACTGCTCCCGGCTTGCCAATCTAAACCCGCAGCAATTGACGTTAGTCGTGATTTAGCTATTTCTGTCGGCATGTTAATGGTCTGTGACCGCCATTCATACGGCAGTCGGCGGGAGGCGCCTCGTTCCGTTAAGAAGCCTGTGCGGGCGCCGAGCGGAAGTGCAGGTCGAGTTCGTTCGCGTAGTGCCGGCCGAGCTGGTCGCCGTTCTCGCGGATCCAGTCGGTGAGCACGACACGGCCGGTCGCGGGAGCGTCGGAGTCGGCCATCCCGGCGGCCATCGCGCGGTACTCCCCCGCGGTCAGCAGGGTGTCGCGCAGGACGAGGTCCAGCCCTGTGGCCAGCGCCGGGATGAGCGCGCCCGGCACCCTGACGATGACGGCCCGGCTGCCGACCGCGGACTTGATTGCGGCCACCATGGCCGCGAACGTGACCGGCTGCGGACCGACGGCGTCCACCGTTACCGTGTCCGCCCGCTCCCCCAGGTCGGCGCAGAGCCTGGCCAGGTCGTCGACGTGGATCGGGCGGAGCCGGTAGTCGCCGCGGCCGCCGACCGCGAACACCGGCAGCCGCCGCAGCAGCCAGGCAATGTTGTTCAGCAGCACGCCGTTGCCGCCGAACAGGACCGCCGGGCGGGCGATCGCGTGCGGCACGCCGCAGTCGGCGAGCGCCTGCTCGACCTCGGCCTTCCCGCGGAAGTATGAGTACGGCGAGTCCGGGCTGGGATGCGTGATCGAGACGTGCACGATGCGGTGCACGCCGGCCTGGGCGGCCGCGGCGAACAGCACGCGGCTATTGCGGACCGCCAGGTCGTGGGTGACCTGGCCGCGGGAGAACCGGACCCAGTACGTGTTGTACAGCGTGCCCACGCCCTGCAGTGACCTCGTCAGCCCGGCCGCGTCGGCGAAGTCCAAGGGCCGTATGTCGATGTCGGTACGCGCAGGCGCGCGGCCGGGATGCCCGGTCAGTGTCCTGACCCGGCGGCCGCGGCTGATGAGTTCCGCGCTTATTGCTGCCCCCGAGTAGCTGAACGCCCCGGTCACGACGTCGAGCTCGCCTTCGGCCATCACGTTTCCTCCCTTTCCGGCGGCCGATTCCCGGCGGCCGTGGGTCGCCGGCTAGGTCTGGCAGCCGCGAGAGCCGCCCCGTACAGCCAATTAGACGGGCGAGACGTCCCGGTGCGGCGCACCGGCCCCGCGAAGCCGGAAGAGCGGCGTGGCAGGCTGATCCTCGTGCCCCCCGCACGATCGCATGAGTCGGTCTCGACCTGGCGCCAGCCGCTGCCGCCGCCCGCATCGGCCGTGCGAACCGCCCTGATCGCCGAGGTAGCGGGCGAGATCAGCGCGCTCAGTGCCCGGCGGCTGCGGGTGGCGGTGGACGGCATGACCGCGGCGGGCAAGACGAGCTTCGGGCACGAGCTGGCGGCTGCGCTGCGCGCGGGGGGTCGTCCGACCCTGCGCGCCTCGTTTGATGACTTCAAGAACCCGTGGCGCGAGGCGCTTGAGCTCGGCTACGACCGCCTCAGCGGCGAGGGCTACTACCGCAACGCCTACGACTTCCGGTCGGCCAGGGAACTTCTGCTCGAGCCGGCCGGGCCGAACGGCACCGGCATTGTCGTGCTCTGCGCCCATGACCCGCTCACCGGTGCCGATCATCGCGCGATCACGGTCACCGCCCCAACCGACGCCGTCCTCATCGTCGACTCGGTGTTCGCGTTCCGGCCTGAGTACAACGACGTGTGGGACTACCGGATCTGGCTCGATGTCGATGCCGAGATCGCGCTGCGGCGCGGCATCGGCCGCGCCGAGGCCGAGGGCGTGGACGGGGCGACGCGGGTGCACCGTGACCGCTACCACGTGGCCGAGGCACTGTACGTGGCCGAGGTCGGACCGGTTGCCCTGGCGGACATCGTCGTCGATAACGAGGATTACGCCCGCCCCCGGATCCTGCGGCGCGGTCCAGCGAGGTAGTTGTACCGCTGACCGGGGCCGGGCTGGCAGGCTCGTCAGGCCGCGCCGCGGCCGGGCACGACTTGGGCGGCCCGGCCCCGGACCACGAACGTCGTCGCGCCGAACGAGACGAAGTCGCCCGGCGCGACGGGCGTTGGCAGGTTGACCCGCCACCCGTTGATCCGGGTGCCGTTGGTCGACCCGAGGTCGGTCAGTACCCAGCTCCCGTCTGACTGCATGAGACTGGCATGCCAGCGAGAGACTGTCTCGTCCTTGAGCGTCAGGTCGCATGCCGACTCGCGGCCGATGGTGAACCTCAACTGCGGTCCGGCCGGGAGCATCAGCGGTGTCGGGGCCTTACGCGTCCAGCGGTCTACGGCGCGGACCGCGCGCCGCCAGCAGCCAGACGCGGCCGCCCTCACTGCCGTGCCGACCAGGCGGCGCCGTGGCAGGTCCGCGACCAGGCCGCTCAGGTCGCTCCCGACCCGTGCCCGCAGAGCGGCATCGACGCGGTCCGTGAAAGTCTCGTGGCTCATCCGACCTTCGACGAACCGGTCCCTGAGCTCTCCGATCACGCGATCGCGCTCGGCGTCCGACACGCGGACCTCATCGGTCCGCGGCGCCTGGCCGTTGTCGGGTACCACCACAGCAGGATTATCGGGCTCGCTGGCCAAGGTGGACAAGTGCCGGGATTCCGCGCTGGCCGACGTCGCCGGCCGGGACGACCTCGGAGCGGGTCAGTGGGCCGCGGCGCAGCAGCGTGCCGGAGATGACGGCACCGGCCGCGAAGACGGCGGCGCACCACCAGAACACCGTGGTGTAGCTGTGGACCGCCGCCAGCTGGAGCAGCTGCGGTGCTGGCCGCCCGTGCAGGTGGCTGATCAGGTAGCCGGTAACGGCGCTGGCCGCGATGGTGTTGAGCAGCGCCGTGCCGAGCGCGCCGCCCAGCTGCTGGCCGGCCTGAACGCTCGCCGAGGCAACCCCCGCGTCGCGTGGTTCCACGCCGAAGGTTCCGGTGTTGGCCGCGGCGGAGTATGTGAGCCCCATGCCGAAGCCGACGACGATCAGCGGGCCGAGGAGTGCCGACGCGTAGCCCGAGTGCACGCCAATCCTGGTCAGCCAGGCCATGCCGGCCGCGCTGGACAGCAAGCCGAGGGTGATCAGCGGCTTGGGACCGACCCGCGGCATCAGGCGGATGTTGCCCACGTTGGCCATGACGCCGATGACGGCCACCATTGGGAGCAGGGCGACACCTGACTTGACCGCCGAGTAACCCAGGCTCAGCTGCATGTAGTAGATGAGGAACAGGAAGATGCCGAATACGGCGGCCCCTTGGACCAGCATGGTGAGGTATGCGCCGCCGCGGTTGCGGTCGAGAGGGACCCTGGGCGGCAGCAGCGGGTGGCCAGCGCGAGTCTGCCAGACGGCGAAGACGGTCAGCAGCGCGGCGCCGGTCGCGAGGAAGCCCCACGTCGACGGCGCGTGCCAGCTGTGCGTTGCGGCGTTGGCGAAGCCGTAGACCAGGCAGAAGATCCCGCCAGACACCGCCGCCACGCCGGGTACGTCCAGCCGGGCTCCCGGCGTCCTGGGCTGCCGGCCAAGCAGCAGCGAGCCTCCGATGATGGCGAATCCAGCGAAGAACAGGTTGACGTACAGGCACCACCGCCAGGACAGGTAGGAGGTCAGCGCTCCGCCGAGCAGCAGGCCCAGGCCAGACCCGCTGGCCGCGACCGCGCCGTAGACGCCGAACGCCTTGGCCCGTCCCTTCGGATCGGTGAACGTCGTGGTCAGCAGCGACAGGGCGCTCGGCGCCAGCAACGCGGCGAAGACCCCCTGGCAGGCGCGCGCCGTCACGAGCATCGTGAAGCTATCCGAGGCACCGCCGACGGCGGAGGCGGTCGCGAAGCCAGCCAGCCCGGCAAGGAAGGTCGTCTTGCGGCCGATCAGGTCGGCCAGCCGTCCGCAGAACAGCAGCAGGCTTCCGAACGATAGGGAGTACGCGGTCACGATCCACTGGCGGTCGGCGTTGGTGAACCCCAGCGCGTGCTGCGCCGACGGCAGCGCGAGGGTCATCACGGTGACGTCGAGGACGATCATGAGCGCGGCCGTGCAGATGACGGCGAGGGTCAGCCATCGCCTTGAGCCCGCATCGCCGGAGTCGGCGATGCCACTGCGACGTCTGAGCGCCTCTTCGCTCGTTGTGGCTTGGTCTGTTGACATTTTGGATTCCTCCTGGGTTGTTGTTTCTCACCCAGGCCACGAACGGGCAGCAGCCACGGGGACAGGTTGGGTCAGAGCTCTTCGGGCCGTCGGGCCAGGGACTAGCGTCTGAACCGTCCCGAAGTTGCCGGCCCGTTAGTGTCCCGGGCGCTGCTATTCGTTCGTATTGCTGGTGAGAGCCGAGAGCCCCGGAGGTTTCGATGCAGTATGCCCTGATGATCTACACCGAGCCCGGCTACCACGAGGTGCTGTCGGAGGCGGAGCGTGAGTCGGCGCGCGCCGAGTTCCTGGCGCTGGCTGATGACGCCAGATGCGTCGGCCACGCGCAGTTGCAGCCAGCCGAGACGGCGACCTGCGTGCGGGTGGCCGGTGGCCGGACGCTGATGACCGACGGCCCGTTCGCGGACACCAAGGAGGTGCTCGGCGGGGTGTACCTGTTCGAGGCGGCAAACCTGGACGAGGCGATCGAGCTGGCGGCACGCATCCCCGCGGCCCGCCTTGGCGGAGTGGTGGAGGTGAGGCCGGTGGTGGCGCCCTGACCCCGCTTGAGGAGGTCTTCCGCGATGAGTGGGGCCGGGTGCTGGCCTCGCTAGTCGGGTTCCTCCATGACTTCGACAGGGCCGAGGACGCGGCGCAGGAGGCGTTCGCGATCGCGGCCGAGCGCTGGCCGGCGGACGGGGTGCCGCCCAACCCGGGTGGGTGGCTGGTGACAACGGCCCGCAACCGGGCGATCGACCGCATCCGCCGGGAGCGCACCCTCGCCGGAAAGATTCACCTGCTGCCGGCGCCGGAGGCTGCCATGGACGAGTTCGAGTTCGACGAGACTGCCATCAAGGATGAGCGCCTTGAGCTGATCTTCACGTGCTGCCATCCGGCCCTGCCGCTGGACGGACAGGTGGCGCTCACGCTGCGGGCCCTCGGCGGTCTGGAGACCGCCGAGATCGCCCGGGCGTTCCTCGTCTCCGAGGAGACCATGAAGCGCCGCCTGACCCGGGCTAAGACCAAGATCAAGGCGACCGGGATCCCGTTCGCGGTTCCCGACGCGCATCTGCTCCCCGACCGCCTCGATGCGGTGCTGGCCGTCATCTACCTGATCTACAACGAGGGCTACAGCGGCCGGGTTGACCTCGGCTCCGAAGCCATCCGGCTGGGGAGAGTGCTTGCCGCGCTGATGCCGGACGAACCCGAGGCACACGGGCTGCTCGCGCTGATGATGATCCACCATGCCCGGCAGCGGGCCAGGTTCTCCGGCGAGGACCTCGTGCTGCTCGGCGATCAGGACCGGTCGCTGTGGGACCGCGCGCAGATCGCGGCGGGGCGGGCGGCGCTCGACCGTGCGGTCGCGCTGGGCGGCCGAGGTGCCTATGTCATCCAGGCCGCGATCGCGTCGCTGCAGGCGGCCGACGAGATTGACTGGCCGCAGGTCGCCCAGCTGTACCAGCGTCTGGCCGACCTGACCGGCTCGCCGGTGGTCGAACTCAACCGCGCCGTGGCCGTCGCCCAGGCGGGCGATCCCGCCGCGGCACTGCGCGCCGTGGAGCGCCTCGACCTGGCCGGCTACCTGTATTTTCACTCCACCCGCGGTGAGCTGCTGCGGCGTCTCGGCCGCGACGCTGAGGCCCGAGCGGCCTACCGGCGGGCGCTGGAGCTGGCCACCTCGATCCCCGAGCAGCGGTTCCTGACCCGGCAGCTCGAAGAGCTCTGACGCAACCTGTCCCCTGAGCGGCTGGCCGTTCGTGGCCTAGACGAAAGTCCACTCAGGGATGAAAGGAACTAGGCCAATGAGCGTGTTGATGGTGCGCGCCAAGATCAAGGAAGAGAAGGTCGCCGACGCGGAGGCAGCCACGGCAAAGGTCATCCAGGCACTGGAGCAGGAGCGCCCGGCGGATGTCCGGTACAGCGTGCTCACCGAGGGCACGACCTTTGTCGCGCTCCTGGTCCTTAACCCCGACGGCAGCCACCCCCTGGCCGCGATGCCCGAGTACAAGGAGCTCGTGGAGAACCTTCAGCAGTGGTATGCGGAGCCGCCGACGGTAGAGCGCGCGACAATCCTCGGCTCGTACCAGCTGTTCTGAGCCCCTGCGCCACCGCGTGGCCGGTCGCCTTCCCCGCGACCGGCCACGCGTGAGCCAGCCGGTCAGCCGTCGAATCCGGTAGCGCCGTCTGTCTGCTCCCTGAGGATGTCGGCGTGGCCGGAATGACGTGCGGTCTCCTCGATCATGTGGACGTAGATCCAGCGAAGCGACACCCGTCCGAGCCTGGCATGGGGAGCGGTGTCATCGAGTGCAAGCCGGGCCGCGGTCTGCCGCGACTCGGCGCACGCCCGGTCATAGTCGGCCAGGAGCGAGTCGCCTGTATCGGCGTCGCTCACGGCCCAGCCGTCCGCGTCGGGCAGGCCGAGTTCCTCGGTGGGCCGGCCGGCCAGTACCGCCTGGAACCATTCACGCTCGACCGCGGCAAGGTGCTTCACCAGCCCGGCCAGCGTCGTTCCTGACGGAACGTGCCGAGCACGCAACTGCTCATCGGCGAGGCCACCGATCTTGCGCTTCAGAATGGTCCGGTACAGGTCAAGGAACGTCTCAAGCACCTCGCGCTCGCTGCCCGTGCTCACCTGCTCGTCAGGAGCGAGCGGCGGAGTGGACATAGCTGACGTCATAGCACACATGCGCTCAGCAGCGCTCCCCGATGACCCGACCGGTTACCCAGAACTCCGCCGTCCGCAGGCCCGCAGCTCCGGGCTTGGCGGCAAGTGCGTCGCGCAGTCTCGCGCGGGTGTGTAATGCCGAGAAGCGGAAGATCTTGTGCACGTGGCCGGCTGTGCGCTGGGGAGGGAGAGGCCGCGGTGAGCTCTGATTCCTCACCCGCCGCTCGCCGCGGGACGCCGGACCCGCGCTTGCCGGTCCGGGCCCGCCAGATATTGCGCGTCCGGGCGGTATGGATCGCACCGCTGGTTGTGGGGTCCGTAGTCCTGGCGGTCATGACCGCCCTGTACATCGGCGCGGTCGTCGACCCGCTGGCGCATCTTCACGGCCTGCCAGTCGCCGTCGTGAATCAGGACCGGGGCGCCACGGTCGGTTCGCAGCACCTCGACGTCGGGCAGCAGATACAAGCCGGCCTGCTGTCGAGTCCGGCGGTCTCGGACCGGCTGCATCTCGAGGTGACATCCCTGCCCGAAGCAGAGCAGGAAATGGGCCGCGACGGCCTGTACGCGACGCTGGTGATCCCTCCGACCCTCACCTCCAGCCTGCTGTACGTGGCCGGACTCGGCGGGCCGAGCGCGACCGCCGGCGCTGCGCCGCAGGTCGAGATCCTGATCAACGAGCGGGCTGGCACCGTCGGAACCAGCCTGGCCACGGGGGTCTTGCAGCCAGCGCTGGCGGTGGCTTCCCACCGGATCGGCGGACACCTGGCCGCCCTGGTCCCGGCCAGTTCGCTCACCGGCGCCACCAAGGTGCTCCTGGCCAACCCCATCACGGTGGTGATCACCCAGTACCGTCCCTTGCCGGCCAACAGTGCCCTGGGGCTCAGCGCCTTCTACGTGGCGCTGCTGACGCTCATGTGCGGATTCTTCGGTGCCACGATCGTCAACTCGGTCGTGGACTCCGCGCTCGGCTACGCGACCAACGAGATGGGCCCTCGGTGGCGCCAGCGCCAGCCCGTGCCGATCAACCGGTGGCAGACCCTGCAAGTCAAGTGGGCCATCGTCGTCGTGCTCACGGCCGTGCTCACCGCGGTGATGCTCGCGATCGCGGCCGGGCCCTGGGCATGGACGCGCCTCATCCAGGCTTGCTGTGGCTCTACACGTGGCTGTGCGCGGCCAGCGTGGGAACCGGGACGATCGCGTTGTTCGCCGTGGCAGGCACCTACGGACAGCTGATCGGCTTGCTGCTGTTCGTCTACGCCGGTCTGGCCTCGGCCGGAGGCACCGTGCCGATAGAGGCGCTACCCGGCGTCCTTCGCCTGCTGAGCTACTTCGAGCCGCTACGCCAGGTCCTGTCCGGCACCCGGTCGATCTTGTATTTCGGGGCCCAGGCCGACGCCGGCCTCGCACGGGGAACTCTTGAGGCGGCACTTGGCCTGCTCTTCTGGCTCGCCCTGGGCTCGGGCGTCGTGATCTGGTACGACCGCAAGGGCCTCTACCGCCTCCAACCCGATCTCCTCGCGTTCGTGAGCAAGTCAGTGGAGATGTACAAAACAAGAGATCCCGGTCCACGTGGCCTGCCGCCCGACGCCCCGAAACCGCCGGACGGCGCAGCCACCTCTGGCCGGCCGCCGCAGCAGCGTGACAGCCCCACGGCTGACCGGGATCCGGGTGAACCAGATGGCGGAGCCGATGAGCCGCCAAGTCACCAGTCGTGAACCGGCTCCTGGGGAATCTTCACCCGCAGCACGCCCGGCACGCGAGGACTCGGACTCACGTCGAATCCGGCGGCCGACAGAATGTCTTGATACCTCTGCAGCTGGCGGACACCCCTCGTTCCCCTGATGGTGCAGGCCACGACGACCCACCCACCCTGCGGATCTCCTTCGACTAACCAGCCCCGCCGGCCTTCAGCCCATTCCCGACAGCCGGCGCCGCGCAGCACCTCTCGCACGCGCTGAGCCGCCACGCTAGTGTCCACGAGCCAGAAGTACCACGTTCGCCGTGTCTGCGCAGTAGAAGGTTCGCCGTGCGAGACTGCACGGACTTCCGGAGGTGGACAGGTTCAGCCAACGGGCGATGAACGCAGGTAATCAGAAGTTGCCGCCGTTGTTCCTGCTCGACGTGGACGGGGTCTTGAACCCATTTGCCGTGCCAGGCTGCCCGCCCGGATACCAGGAGCATGAGTTCTTCGCTGGTGAAGAGCCGGTGAGATTGTCCGCGACGCACCGGCCATGGCTCCGCGAACTGGCAGCGTCGTTCGAACTGGTGTGGGCCACGGCGTGGCAGGACGAGGCCAACCGCCTGCTGGCCCCGTTCCTGGAATTGCCGGAGCTCCCGGTGATCGCCTTCCCGGCGACCCCGTTCGGTGACCTGGACAAGCTGCCGGCGGTGGCGGACTTCGCGGGCCGCCGTCCGCTCGCCTGGGCGGATGATGCGCTGTCCGCGGAGGCTCACCAATGGGCCGCGAGCCGGCCTGTCCCGACCTTGCTTCTCAGCGCCGACCCGGCCGAGGGGCTAACCCGCTCGCTTATCGATCACGCCCTGCGGTGGGCCGAAGGCCTTCCCGATGGAGAAGCGGGCCGGTAGCCGAGCATGGACATCGACTGGAAGGCCGAGCTCGTCGACCAGCTTGAGTGGCATTGGCACCGTCAGCTCAGGCCCCGGCTAGGAGGTCTGACCGACGATGAGTACTTCTGGCAGCCGGTCCCCGGCTGCTGGACCCTTAGCCGCCGCGGCGAAAGCTCGGCGCCGATCTCGCGCGGGCCCGGCGAGTTCACCATGGACTACGCCAGGCCGCCGCACGACCGCGAGCCCGTCACGACAATCGCATGGCGGCTCGCGCATCTCCTCGACGTGTTCGGGCCACCGACTGCCCCCCACTTCGATAGCCCGCCGACCGATCACCCAGCACTCTGTTATCCGGGCACTGCTGAAGGAGCGCTGCGCCAGCTTGATAACGGGCACGATGCGTGGATCAGCGACGTGCGCAGGCTCGGCGCCGCAGGGCTCGCCCGGCCCCAGGGCGCCATCTCGCCGCCGGAGTACGCAGATGCCCCGATGGCCAGGCTGATCATGTACACGCACCTGGAGGTCATCCACCACGGCGCCGAGATTTGCCTGCTGCGCGATTTGTATCTCCGCAGAGAGGGCGGGGATTGCCTTTAAGTCCGAGGTGCTGCCCGCACGCCCTTTCCTGTCGTCGTCTTCGAGTACCCGCGGACGGCAAGGTGCCACCCCCACCAATGTGTCACGGATGGCCCTGGTGCTTGGCGGTTCTAGCACGTCAAGGATGCCGCCGGGCGGGTCAGGTGGGTCGGCAGATCGAAGTCTCAGGGTCTTTACGAGGGCCTTTATGCCTCAAGCCGCGACTTGTACGAATCGAACCGACCTATTTATTACGAGATCAATTCGAGCGAGACTCACTGGCGATTGACGCGCATCCCGACGAGCCTCCATGATTCAGGCACAGAGTTGTCACGCGCTCGAACTGGAGTTGCGGTGGCGGACACCTATGTTGCGAGCGTTAAAGGTAGCCGTGGAATCTTGCCGCGAGGTTACCCGTGGGCGGCGCTGCCGTGGTGTGCGGTGGTCGGGCTGGTTTACGCCTATGCCGCCTTCAAGGAGCCCTCGTGGTGGGGGATAGCAGGAGGGATGGTGTTTTTCGGTTGCGGCGTGGCCCAGGTTTTGGTGCTCTGGAACGTAAAATTCCAGGTGTTCAGAGCCGACCCTGAGGGCATCCGGCTCGGCTGGCGGCGGCACGTGGTGACGCTTCGGTGGCAGGACGTCCACGAGATCAGGATCTCCCCTTGGGCAGATGGAGCGGTGGCCGACATCCTCCTGCTGCCGTCAGCTTCGTTCGTGCCGCGCCGCTTGTCCCCGGTGGCTCAGGTTCTTCTGGCTGCCGGTCTTCCCCAGTCGTGGGCCTATCTCAAGTCGCCGCTCCTGACTCCGCTGAGCGACCCGACCCGCTATAGCGTTCCCTTGTCGGGCACAACAACCGATGAGGTCGCCGAGGCGCTCCGGCCGCTGACGCCGGACTCGGTCCCAATCCTGAATGCCGGGTTCCGCATTAGCGATCAGGGCTAAAGCGGATCTCATCGTTCCTGTCGGCGGGATCGGCTGCGGCCCCAGCGGGCTGGCCGACGCCGGGCGCGGCCCCGCCGCTCCAGCAAGCACGACCTGTGCCGCCGGCTCGCCCGCCACAGCGTCCTGGGCCTGGGCATGCTGATGCCCGCCGACCGGAACCGACCCCGCAGCTACCCCCGCCTCACCCAGTCAGCCGCCCACGTGCCCTGGTCGGGTCCGTGGTCAGGATTCGACTAGCTCGATCCCGCGCGCGGCGTCAGCCTGATAGCAGGTCGACCAGTTCGTCGCCGCGGCCGGAACGGCTGACCCATACCGTTAGCCCGGATTTCTCACGGCAGATCAGGTCGGCTGCTTCCAGTTGACGGAGGTGGTGGGTGGCGGTGCTGGGCGCGCAGTGCACGGCGGCGGCCAGGTCGCTCGCGGTCATCGGCTGGCGAAGTGCTTGGAGCATGGCGGCGCGTACTGGGCCCAGGATTGTCGCGAGCGGGCTGCCGACCGTGGCCTGTGCGCCCGGGCTGGACGGGCGGAGCGGGTAGCCGACGACGCAGATATCGGGGCGGCTGAAACTGAGGATCAGCACCTCAGGCCCGGCGATCATCGGCACCAGCGCCAGGCGGCGCGCGCCGACCGAACGGCGAATGACTCCCTGGCTGCGGGAAGACGCGAAGGTGAACGTCCCGTCGTGATAGCTGATGCGCGGATGCAGGCTGTTCAGCAGCGCCGCCATCCCGCCGCGCACCGCCGCGGTGCCGACCCGCCGGATCTCGCGGTCGAGCAGCGGCCCGGCCGCCCGCCACCGCCGCTCGGCCACCGCCCAGGTGTCCAGCGATGCGTCGGCCATGGAGTTAAGCCAGCGGCGGGGCTGATCAGCCGCGGCTTGCCAGCGCAGCACCGAACGGCGGCTGCCGTCGGCAGCTTGCAGCTCGCCTTCGAGCGCGGCGGCCGGCATGTCCCTCAGCCTGGCGGCCTGACGCGCCACGGACACGTCAGCGACAGGCGGGATCGGCGCGCAGGAGTCCGGTAGCCACCCGCGTCCGGCGAGCGACTGCGCGGCGAGCCGTGCCTGCGGGCGTAGCGCATCGCGGACGGCGTTGAGAGCGCCGACCGGTGCGCCGTACAACTGCCCGCCAGCCACCTGACCTAGCAGCGCGACCACCGATTGCTGCGGGGACAGCACGACAGAGGCCGACAGAGCTTCGGGTTCGCTCGCCCGTACCCGTCGGCCGGAGACGGGAGCCGATGCCGCCGCGGTCATGCCGGTCTCGCCCATGTCAATACCATGCGTCCTCGCCAGCCAGGCTCACCAGTCCGTTTCCGCACGCGCGCGAGTCGATCCCGGCTCGAGACAGAGGCGCCATCTAGTCGTTACTTCGAAGTTCCTCGAACTAGCCCTGACACCGATCAAGGCACGTCTTAGCGTCCCGTCTAAGTGCCGCAGGGCAACTCCCCAGCGAGATGCCGAGGCAGGGATCTGCGTGCGCACGCGTGCTACCGAGGCCAGAAGGGCTCTGGCTGAAGGGCTCCGTCAGACCGACTACGCGGGCTCCGCCTGACCCCGACCCCTGTGGCGGCCACTACCGCTACCGAAGGAGAAAAGCGGAATGCACCTACCCCATCTGATCCGGTCACGAGCGGAGAACTTTTTGGCTCTTCGCGAGGCGGGGACGAGACGGGCCCTTGCCGGAACGCTCGTAGCTGGCGTGATCGCCGTCTTCCTCGTCTCGGCGGGGACGCTGTCGGCTCAGGCCGCCACGACCAGGGCCTCATCGGCGGGCCTCGCCGCGGCGGCGACGCCGTACCAGAACAAGGTACTCAACGCGGCCATGGCCCGCGTCGCGGGCGGTACCCGCGTGTCCCCGGACGAAGTGCAATGGGACGGCGGCAAGATCGCCCTGGGCGTGTCCGCGGCTGACACGAGCTCGGTCACCCCTGGGACATGCCCAAATGAGATCTTCGGTTTCGGTATCACTTGCGGGAGCCTCACTTGCGCTGCCGACTTCTTCTGCGCGTGGGGAGCTCCGAGCTCGGAGGGCGATTGCTGGATGTATATCTCGGCCGATGCGAGCGGGTTCTGGTTCGACTGGGCCGAATATTCGGGCGCGGACTGCGGTTCTGCCGGGACCTGGTCCTGGCAGAACGATTCGCCTTTCCGGGTGTGGAAAGAGCAGGACCACAGTGGTGGTGCCCCGGCCCCGGGAGATGGCAATCTCCTCTACGACGGTGGCACGGGGAGCGGTTCCGAGTGGTGTATTAGCCCCAATGTCGGCAACTCCGACGTGACGGATAGCGTCAGCCGGACCTTGGGCTGGATCCAGATGACCAGCAATACAGCCAGCTGCCCGCCAGCTAGCTGACCTGGAAGCCTCATCTGGTCGACAGCAAGACTCATGTAACATCAGTGGCCGCTTCCGATCAAGGAAGCGGCCACTCATGAATCGCGTGCTGCGTTGCCTTGGGTTATCTACGGCTGGAATCTCACCAGTTCTCGGCTGTTACCGGTCGGACGGGGACATCCATCCTGCCGATGTGCCCCCGATAGTCCCCGAGGCCGCGGCTCTTACCAACGTTAGTGCAGGTCAGCGACTCAGGCGCCGGACGAGTCGGCCTGCAGCGATGCGGAACTGGGACGCCCCATGGCCATAAAGGTACTGGTCAGGCGTTGCCAACGGCTTGGATGACAGCGGAGCGATCTAATCGCCGCGTCCGGCATTCGCGGGCCAACAGCGACACCTGGACCAATCCGTGACGCGCGGAGGCAAATCGTGGCGCCAGAGCTACATGGTTCGAGCACTGCAGATGAGGTGTGCTAGCTCACGCTGCAGCGGCAGCGCGCCATACGGTGTCAGCTGCGTGAAGAACATGGCCGTCAAGTCGTCACCCGGATCAGCGAAGAACTCAGTATTCAGCGCCCCGCTCCAGAAGCCAGTGCCCGCCGACGCTGGCGTGCCTGCGGCTGCGGGGTCGGTGACAACGGCCAGGCCGAGCCCGAATCCAAGGCCCGGAGCGGGTGGCCAGGATCGCGGCTCTGGCTGGAGTGCGGTGTACGCAGCGCCAGCTGGCAAGTGGTTACGGAACATCAGGTCCACCGTGCGTGCGCCGAGCAACCGCACGCCGTCCAGCTCGCCGTTACGGACAAGGAACTGCGTGAACCGGTGATAATCGGCGGCGCTGCCGACCAGGCCGCCGCCACCGCTCAGGGCCAGCGGGGGTGTGGTGCCTTGAGCGCACGCCGCGTCGTCGCGAACCAGCTTGCCGTCGGCGGAGTCGCGCCCGTACACCGCCGCCAGCCGCGCTGCGCGCTCGCCGTCCGCCCAGAAGCCGGTGTCGGTCATGCCCAGCGGCCCGAAGATCCGCTGCGCGAAGAACTCGTCCAGGCGCTGCCCGCCGACAACCTCGACGAGCCGGCCGAGCACATCGCTAGCGACCGAGTACGTCCAGGCGGTGCCCGGGAGGTAGAGCAGCGGTATCGACGCCCATCGCTGGCACCGGCCAGCCAGGTCGGCTGCTGCCCAGCCCGGTTCCTCCTCAGCAGCCCGGTAGAGGGCGTCGACGGGATGCACGAAGTGAAACCCGTAGCTCAGCCCGGCGGTGTGGGTGAGCAGGTGCCGAACCGTGATCGGCTGGGACGATGGAATGGTCCCCGGCGTTTGCGGCGGCCCGAACTGGTAGACGCGTGGCGAGCCGAACTCCGGCAGCCATCGGTCCACCGGGTCATCCAGTGCGAATTCCCCAGCTTCATAAAGCATCATCGCGGCGACCGCCGTGACCGGCTTGGTCATCGAGTACAACCGCCATAGCGTGTCCGGGCGCACGGGCGTGCCGGCCTCCACGTCCGCAAGACCGCGACGCTCGTGCCAGACCACGGCGCCGCCGCTGGCAACCACAAGCTGCCATCCCGCCAGCATCCCGTCATCGATGTAACGGCCGAGGTAGTCGCCGGCACGCCGCAGACGCTCAGCGTCCAGTCCATGCGCGCTCGGGTCGGCGGGTTCCGGCAGTTCGCCCACGGTACCTCCTAGCCATGGTTCCGCAGCAGATGCTAACGGCGCCTTCTGACATCGGGGTGCAGCGACGACCGGAACCGTCAGCAGGTTTCGCAGTTCCTGATGGTGGTGCCGGGAGCGTTTGACGTACTCGAGCAGGCACAGCATGACGTCCTCGCTCCGCTCAAGACAAAGGCATCCAGGCGGACGATCCCGGTCGGCTCATGGGTGATCGATGAAGTCGTCCGGCATCTCGACCGGTTCGGGCCTGGGCCGCATGAAGTGGTGATGTCGACGATCGACACATATGGGCACCTGTTCCAGGACACCGAGGACCTCGGAAGTAGGGCCGTTGACAAAGCCCTGGTTCCAGCCCTGGAGGAACAGAGGCGGAACAGGGCCCTAAGGGAGCTTCCGGTGGCTGAAGAAGCGCAGGTCAGCGCTAGGGCGGCGGGCGAGTCGGCCTGTAGGCCGGGTTCTGTGCACCCGCGTCAGCGGGCCGGCGGCCATCCATCTAGGACTGCCGTTGCCGACAGCCTCATGCGGTCTACCCGCGAGCATCGGGCGGGCCGCCCTCAAGCGCTCGCGCAGGAACCGCGCCCGTAGCGCGGCACCATCTTGACCTTGCTCCAGGTGGGGTTTACCGAGCCGCTCGGGTCGCCCCGAGCGCTGGTGGTCTCTTACACCACCGTTTCACCCTTACCTCCCGCAATAGCCGGGAGGCGGTCTGTTTTCTGTGGCACTATCCCGCGGGTCGCCCCGGGTCGGCGTTACCGACCACCCTGCCCTCTGGAGCCCGGACCTTCCTCGGCGCGCCAGGAGTTACCTGGCGCGTCGCGGCCGCCCGGCCGACTCGCCCGCCGCTCACTCAAGCCTAAGGTGGCGGACGCCTGCCTGGCGAATTAGCCGTCCTGGCCTGCCCGACAGGCAGCCCAAAGCGGGCGGCGCTGGCACCGTGCGCCAGTCGCCGCCCGCCCTCGCGCGTAACAGCGCAGTCCGCCGCTAGCGGATCAGGCTGCCCAGCAGGCTGCCGTAATTCTCGCCGTTGCTCTGCTTCGGCGGAGATGCCAGCGACAGGGCCGGCATCTCCCGCCGGGCGGCAGGCGGCCGCCGGGCGGCAGGCGGCCGGCTAGCCGAGCGGCTGGTCGACCGGCGAACGGACGGACGGGCCGACTTCGGCGTCGCCGTCCGCGGCCTTGAGGCTGTCGACCTCGGCTTGGCCGTCGTCGCCCTCGGCGTGGCGGCAGTCGACTTAGCCCTCGTCGATGTACGCCGCTTGGCCGAGCTACCGCTCGGCTTCGAAGCCGTCGAGGATATGGAATTCGACGCGGCCCGTGGCCGCGGCGCGGTCCTTGACGTGCTTGTCCTTGACGTGCTCGTCCTTGACGTGCTCGTCCGCGACCTGCCGGACGAGGACCTGGTCGCCCTCGGCCTGGCGCTTGACGTGCGCGCGGTCGATGACCGCCGCGCCGCCGGGCGGCGCGTCGAACTGCTGCGCCGCGCCGTGCTGCTGCGCCGTGCCGGGCTGCTGCGCCGTGCCGTGGTGCTAGCCTCTGGCTTCGCCGTCGACATGGTCTTGGCCGCAGCCGTGAGCGCCTTCGCCGCCGTCATCATGGACTTGGTCGCGGTGTTCATTGCCTGCATCGCAGACGACATCGTCTTGGCCGACGAGGTTGCCTTGGTTGCGGCGGCAGTCATCTTCGTCGCTGCCGACGTCACCTTGGTCGCCGCCGACGACACGGTCCTTGCCGCCGATGCCGGTGTGGCCGAGCCCCTGGATGAGGACCCGCGAGTGGAGCGCGAAGCGGAGCTGCGCGTCGAGCTCGAGGCCCTGCCCCGTGATGCGGAGCTGCGGGTGGACCGTGCAGACGTGCCGCGGGTTGACCGCGATGCGGACGTCCGGGAAGTGGATGAAGCCGTCCCGGCCGGCGTGGCCGCCGTGTTGCGCCCAGCTGTTGACCTGGCGCGACTCACGGTGCTGGCCCTGGTGGTTTTCGGCCGGCTCGCAGTGCCAGACGCACTGCGGCTCACCGACCTGCTGTTGGCGGTACTCGCCGAGTTACGGCGGGTCGCCGCACGGGTTGTGGTCTGAACAGGCACTGATATCCCCCCGTCTTGATCAATTACGGGAGTGCTATTCCACCGGCGGCCTGGCTTTACACACCTACCGGGCCGTTACGTCAGAACATTGACCCCAAGCCGCCTGAAAAGGGTGACCCGGCGAAGCTCAGCGCCTGCGCTGACGTCCCCTCCGCTCATGTCGCGAGCCGCCCGCATGCACGTGAGCGGTGTCGTTGAGCGAGCGCAACAATGCCGGGCCATCGGCGTACCAGTCGACCTCGGATAGCGAGGCCACATCGAGGTGAATGCGGAAAAGCGCGGCCGGCGGCGCCAGCAGCGCACGGCACACGATCGTCTTGATCGGCGTCACGTGACTGACCACGATGATGGTCTTACGCCCGTGCTCGGCCAGCAGCCGGTCAAGCGCGGTCAATGCCCGCCGGGCCGCGCCGGCGAGGCTCTCCCCGCCAGGAGGGGCCGCATCCACGCTCGCCGTCCACGCCGCCATCTCCGCCGGCCATCTGGCCATGACCTCGGCGAATGTCAGGCCCTCCCACTCGCCGAAGTCTGTCTCAGCCAGGTCGTCATCGACGATCAGCGCGGCGCCGGTGGATTCGGCCACGATCTCGGCGGTCCTGAAGGCCCGTGCCAGCGGCGAGGACACGACCAGCTCAATGCCACCGCGGGCGGCGAGCCTCGCGGCGGCCGCCGCGGCCTGCTGCAGGCCGACGTCGGTCAGCGGCACGTCTCCGCGGCCGGCAAACCTGCGCTCAACCGACAGCGCCGTCTGGCCGTGCCGTAGCAGGAGCGTGGTCGTGGCTTTACCCTGCGGCGGGCCCCAGGCGCTGGCCTGCGCGCCGGCCTCGCCGCGGACGGGCTCGCGGGCCGACGGCCTGACCTTGCCTGCCGGTGCCTCGGCCTGCGCAGCAGCGGCGCTGTCCATGGCCTGGTTTGCCAGCCGATCCGCCTGGGCATTGCGGGCGCGGGGCACCCAGGTGTAGGCCATGTCGCCGAGCTGGGAGGTCGCCTGGCGGGCCTCTTCGGCCAGCGACCGGAGCCTGGCGTCCTTGATCTGCCAGCGCCCGCTCATCTGCTCGACCACGAGCCGGGAATCCATCCGGACCTCGACGTCCGCGCCAGGCGCGAGGCGGGCCGCGGCGCGCAGGCCCGCCAGCAGGCCCGAGTACTCGGCCACGTTGTTGGTCGCCGTGCCCAGCGCCTCGGCTAGCTCGGCGAGCACCTCCCCCGTGTCGGCGTCGGTGACCAGCGCGCCATAGCCAGCAGGTCCCGGGTTGCCGCGTGAGCCGCCATCGGCCTCGACGATCAGCCGACGCGTCACAGCCCCGACTCGGCGGTCCGGACGAGGATCCTGCGGCACTCCTCGCAGCGCAGCACCTCGTCCGCGTCGGCGGCCCGGATGGCGTTGAGGTCGACCGTGTTAAGGCTCAGGTGGCAGCCCTGGCACTGGCCGCGGCGCAATGCCGCCGCGCCCACGCCACCGTGCTGACCGCGAAGCCGTTCATACAGGTCGAGCAGCTCGGCTGGCTCCTCGCTGGCCACGGCGGCCCGGCGGTCAGACGCCTTGCCCGCTTGCTCGTCTAGCTCCCCTAGGGCTTCGTCCCTCCGCGCGGTCACGACCTGGGCCTCGGTCGCTATCGATGTCCGCTCGGCCTCGGCCGCCGACAGCCTGGTCTGGGCCGCCTCGAGCCGCTCCATCACCTCGAGCTCGACATCTTCAAGGTCAGACTGCCTGCGCAGCAAGGACTCGATCTCGGACTGGAGATTCTCGAGTTCCTTCGGCGAGGACACCTGGCCGGCGTCCAGGCGCGTCCGGTCCCGCGTGATCCGGCTGCGGACCTGTTCGACGTCGGCCTCGGATTTGGCCTGCTCGCGCTTGAGATCGCCCTCACGTGCCTGCAGGGACGACACCTCGTCGCGGAGCTCGCGATCGCGCTGCTCAAGCCGGCTCAGCTCGGCGTGTTCGGGCAGCCCCCGCCTGCGATGGTCCAGCCGACTAAGCTCCGCGTCCAGATCGGCCAGGTCGAGCAGACGCAGCTGCGCTTCGGGGGAAGCTTTCACGACCGCCAACTTAGCCTGCCGCGTGCCTGCGTGTCGCCCGGCCCCCGCGACGGCCTGGCCGACACGCCGGCATATTCAGATTCCGAGGCTCATCATGACGATGGGACTGGTCGTGGGCTGCTCTGAGCCGCCGACCGGTTCCACTGTCAGCGCAAGCCGGTCGCCGTGCACGAGCCCGCGCACCACCATCGGGCCCGACATGCCGCCATGCGCTGGCGGGAGCAGGCCGGCCGGCCTGGCGCCCGACGGACCCATCAGCCACAGCTCATACGCCCTGGACGCCGGCAGGACGGACAGCTTGCTCGCAGTGAACACCAGTTCCCTGGCCCGATGTGACATGACGACCGTGGCCATGCCGCCTGTGCGCACCCTTGCGGTCATCATCTTGGCGTCGGGCGCGCCGAGCACCGCCGCGATGGCATGGTCACCCTGCTCATCCGCCGACAGCCGATGCTGCATTGACGTGAGGTGCAGGCCGAGCGCCACGACGACAGCGGCCAGGACCACCGCGGCGCTGACGGCAGCTTGAGCGAGCCAGGACGAGCCGAGACCGCGAGGCAGCCGCGTCGAGCGGCCGAGGCGGCTAGCCAGGCCCTCGGCACGCTCCCCGGTCACCAGCGGCGGAAGCTGCCGCAGCCGGGTGGCCGCCATGAGCGTCTGCTCCCGCAGCTCCGGTCGCGGCTCGACCGCGACGGCAGCGGCCAGACGGGCCGCTGTCTCGCGCAGCCCGCGAACTTCTTCGCGGCATGGGTCACAGCCGGCCAGATGCCGCTCGAAGGCAACCCGGTCTGCCTCCGGCACGGCGTCCAGCACGTAGGCGCCAACGAGAGTATGCAGTCCCGCACGGCTGCCGCCCATCACTCCACCCCCAGGCAATCTCGGAGCCTGACCAGCCCGTCTCGCATCCGGGTCTTGACCGTGCCAACCGCCACGCCCAGCAGCCTGGCTACCTCCGGGTAGCTGTATCCGCCGTAATACGCCAGCGTCACCGACTCGCGCTGCAGATCCGTGAGCGCTCCCAGGCAGCGCCGGACCCGCTCATGCTCAAGCCTGGCCTCAACTGCATCGATCACCACGTCGTAGTCGATGCTGGCTCGTGCCGCGCGCAACTCACGTTCCGCCGCCCGCTGCTCGGTTCGCACACGGTCGACGGCGCGCCGGTGCGCGAGCGTCATGATCCAGGCGAGCGGGCTCCCGGAGGCCGGGTCAAAACGGGCCGCCGTCCGCCAGACCTCGAGCAGCACCTCCTGCATGACCTCCTCGGATTGCGCCGGATCCCTGAGCACGCGCCGCACCGCTCCGAGGACGGCGGCGGCGGCGTGGTCATAGACGGTCGCGAACGCGCGCTCGTCGCCGCGGGCGACAGCCCGGAGGGCTTGCTCAAGGTCGCCGCCCGCAGTGAGGCGGGCCGCCTCATGGCGCCCCGCCGCAGCGTCATCGGCTGGCACGTCGGGCACGTTCATATCCCTTATTCGTTGCGCGCGCCGGTTTGGCTTGCCGACGCCCACGTCCGGCATCCCACAGTCCGGTCAGGCGCCCCGGGGCTGCGCCAGCGGGGGCGCCGGCTGGCGCCGCCTGACGCCGCCGAGCGCGCAATCCCGCCTAGTGCCGCCAATCCGGTCCCAGCGCTGATACGAATTATCAGTGTGTCCGTCCAGCCAACATCGATCCAGCCGCAGCCCGAGCCAGTCCAACACCCGCGGCACCGCGGCGCCACCGCAGGGTTTGGCGCGGCGCTCGGGATAGCCACCGCCCTGCTCGCCCTCGGCGTCGCCCAGCTCCTCGCCGCTGCGTTCAACTCGCAGGTCGGCGGGCCGGTCGACGCGGTCGGCGAGGTATTCATCGACCATACGCCGCCGTGGCTGAAGAACTTCGCCATCAGGGAGTTCGGCTCCAACGACAAGACCGTCCTGATCTGGGGCATCCGAGTCGTCCTGATCGTGTTCGCCGTGATCATCGGCATCCTGGCCCTGCGCAAGCTATGGCAGGGACTGCTCGGCCTGGCAATCTTCATCCTCATCGGGGTCGTGGCATCGCAGAGCCAACCGACGTCGAGAGCGAGCGACATACTGCCGAGTCTCATCGGCGGGTTGCTCGGCGCGCTGTTCTTGCGCCACGTCGCCGGCCTCGCCACGCCGGGCACGGCCCGGCTGTCGAGATCGCCGGCTGCTCAGCAACCCTGGCAGCCTTTGCCGCCCCACCGCCCGTACGGGCCCGCATCCCCCCGCGACGCCAGCCCGGCCCCGCCGTCGCCGGAGACGGCAGGCCCGGCGAGCCCGGCCGATCAGGCAGGCGATCAGCACGCCGAGCAGCCCACCGGCCAGGACGCCGCGCAGCCCGCTGAACAGCCCACGGGCCAGCCCGCTGAACAGCCCACGGGCCAGCCCGCCGAGCAGGCTGAGACCGCACCGGCTGACAACGCACTGTCCGAGGGCCCGGTCGGCCCCTACATACCGCAGGCGGATCTCACCCGCGCCGATGACGCCGGATCAGCCGGATCAGCCGCGCCGGGCACGCCCAGGCCAGCCGCGCCAGCCGGGCCAGGCACGCCCAGGCCGTGGGCCGCCGGCAGTCTCCCCCAACCGCAGCCAAGGGCCGCCGTCCAGCCGTACGCGACCGCCAGCCCGGACCGGCGCAAGTTCCTGCTCCAGAGCGGCGCCGCCGCGGTCGGCGGCCTCCTGGTCTACGGCGCCGGCTCCTGGCTGGCCAACACCAGGGCCGTATCAGACGTTCAGCATTCGCTCAAGCTCCCGCAGGCCACGGTGCGCGCGGCTGCGCTGCCGGCCGGCGCGAACCTGAACATCCCCGGGCTCAGCCCGTTCATCACGCCGAATGCCAGCTTCTACCGCGTCGACACGGCAATCATCCTGCCGGAGATCTTGCCGGCGAACTGGCAGCTCAGAATCCACGGCATGGTGCAGCGAGAGATCACGCTGAGCTTCGCCGAACTGATCAGGCGCCCGCTGATCGAGGACTACATCACGCTGTGCTGCGTCTCCAACCCGGTCGGCGGTCCCTACATCGGCAACGCCAAGTGGCTGGGCGCCAGCCTGCGCAGCCTGCTTCGCGAAGCCGGGATCAGAGCCGGCGCCAATCAGCTGCTCGCCACGTCGTCGGACGGATTTACCTCGGGCTCCCCGGTCGATGTGGCCATGGACGGCCGCGACTCGCTGCTTTGCGTGGCGATGAACGATGAGGCCCTGCCTATTGAGCACGGCTTCCCGGTCCGCCAGGTCATTCCCGGCCTGTACGGGTACGTGTCGGCGTGCAAGTGGATTGTCGACATCGAGGTCACGACCTACGCCGCCGCTCAGGCCTACTGGGTGCCGCGCGGCTGGTCGGAAACGGCACCGATCAAGACCGAGTCGCGCATCGACGTGCCGGCCTACGGTGCCAGCATCAAGGCCGGCACCAGGACGGCCATCGCGGGCGAGGCGTGGGCGCAGCACAAGGGCATCGAGGCCGTCGAGGTAAGCATCGGCAACGGCCCGTGGCAGCAGGCTCAGCTGGCGCCCGTCCCCGACCTCGACACCTGGCGGCAGTGGGTCTACTACTGGGATGCGGCGGTCCCGCCTGGCAACTACCTGATCGAGGCTCGCGCCACGGACAAGACCGGCTACACGCAGACATCGCTTCAAGAGCCACCGGAGCCGAACGGCGCCTCCGGCTATCCGTCGACCGCCGTCACCGTCACCTGATGCGCAGCCGGTCATAGCAGCTGGTCGCGGACGCTGCCGTACATGTAGGCCCCGAGCCATCGGCCAAGCTCGCCGAAGTAGGCCGTCTGGTCCCGGTCGCAGGTCCCGCTGCCGACAGAGGGCAGCCGCAGCCGCGTAACGTGCCCGCTGAGGTGCAGCCCGCCGTCCGGAGCGCCGCGGCGCCCCCGCCCCGTGAGCAGTCGGCTGATCGCCGGGACGCAGGTGTCGGAGTCGGTGAGCACCAGGACCGGGCAGCCGATGTCCAGCCTGAGGCTGACTCCCGGCGCGAGCGCGGGCCGGTCGAGGATCAGCGCGTCCGCGGCCGCGGGCTGGCGCCGGTCGTGCCACAGCGCCGCCACGATCGCTCCCCGGCCCCTCGCGGTCACGATCACGCTCGCCATCCCGTCGGCCAGCAAGTGGGCACGCGCCGCATCGAGATCGGCAAATGCCGCCGCGAGGTAACGCGCTCCCGGCCGAGAGCCGAGGCGCGCCTGACCCGGCAGCCGGATCCCGGCTACGTAGAAGTGGAATGCCCGCTCGGTGTACCAGGCCGGCAGGCCTGGCGGCACGGCGGGATCGCCGGGCGCCTGGACGTGAAGCAGGGCGCGCCTGCTCGGCTGCGCGGACCGGCGCCGGAACATGGTCGTTTCCTGGGGCGCCGCAGCCGGACGACTCGGTCCTCCCGTCGGCTCGTACTCGCCGACGGCGCCGGTCACGCCGTCCCCCGCAGCCAAGCCACTCCGAGGCCGCTGGCGTAGTGCTCTGACCACGCCCCATACGCAAGCAGGCGCACGGCGGCTCCCAGCTGTTCTGATCGATCCCCCGATACCGGACCGCACTCGCGGCGAGTCGGTACGTGTGCGCCCCGCCGGACGGCCCGTGCGCTAGCGGCGCCCGAGCCGTGCGCCTGGCGGCGCAGGAAAGCACGGAACGTTATGAGTCAGTGTCGCACCGTAACTGCGATCGCGTTGGCCAAACACGCGGCCGTCACGAGGCCTGGTTAATTATGCCTTTAGGAAAACACGCCGGCTGAGATCGGCCGGCGCCTATGGCTCTTCCGATTACTACCATTTATGATGCGTAATGCGCTTTGTCGATGGCCGGTCGTGTTTGACAGCCGACCATGCAGGGAAGCACCGCTGCAAGGCGGGTCCTGCGCGGGCGCACACAGCGACGAGGCCCCTCCATGTATGAGATGGAGGGGCCTCGCCTAGCCCCGATGCCCTGGTCAGCCGATTGCTCGGCGACCGCTGACCTCGTGACCGCCACCGGTGTCAAGATCCCGCCGTCCGTGCCGGTCGCCCGGCCTTCCCGCGTTCCCCAGGTCGCCCAGGGGGCGGATCCCTTCTTCAGTGGTGAGAGATTTCTACTGCCTTCCGCGCACCCAGCACAAGGCCTTTCCGAGACAACTTCAAGATTCTTTTGTAATCCACAGGACATCCGCTGTTTATCCCCCGTGCATTACCGGTTTCCACCACACTGTCCACAGGAATATCCACAGCCTGGGGGAACTAGGGGTGGTTCCCGTGCAGGCCGACCGCGCGCGCCCACAGGCTTGTCAGCGTGACGGCCGCGACCTGCGCGTCGTATTCCTCGCCGCCGACCAGCCACCAGTAGCAAAAGTTCGACATCATCGACACCAGCGCGGCGGCGGTCGTCGCGGGATCGAGGTCCTGAGCCGCCAGGCCGCGTCGCTGCCAGCTGCGGATCCTGGCCCCGACACGGTCGACGTGCAGCTGCCGGTACCGCTGCCTCAGCGCGAGCAGCTCGGGGTCAATGCTCGCGAGCTGCTCGATCAGGCCGTAGATCGCGGCATGCTGGCGATAGGCCTGCAGATACCGCCGGTTCGCCCGGTCGAGCGCCGCTACCGGATCGAGGCCCCGCTCCCCCGGCTCGGGCGTCACGGCTGCCGCCACGCTCTCGCCGACCTCCGCCGCCAGCAGCTTGAACACCGCTAGCTTGGACGGGAAGTAGGTGTAGAAGCTGCCGCGGGCGACCCCGGCCTCGGCGACGATCTCGTCGATGCCCGCATCCAGGTAACCTTCGCGCTCGAACACGCGGCGCGCCGCGTCCAGGATCAGGCGGCGCGTGCGCTGCCCGCGGTCGGTGCCGTGGTCGGCCTGCGCGATGCGCCGCCTGGCCGCGGTGCCGGCCGGCGTCCAGCCACCTCGGGTGCGCGGGCCGTCTGTGGTACCGCGGGCCGCTGGTGTCATGGCGTGCAGCCTCCCGTAACCGCTCGCAGCGGACGCTGCCTGCTCTGGCGGCGCCGAGATAGATTCGACTACGATGTCGAATTGCATCCTACCGTGGCAGTCGCCGGGAGAATCATGATGACCGAGCAGGAGCATGTGCCGGGTCCGGAGCTGACAGTCGAGCTCGCAGCCGACCATGTGGCCACGCTCGAATTCAGCCGGCCGCCGAACAACTACTTCAGCCTCGGCCTCATCACGCAGGTCGCGGACGCGTGCGAGGAGCTCGCGGCCGATCGCGGCTGCCGCGCGATCGTGCTCTGCAGCGCCGGCCGGGTCTTCTGCGCCGGAGCCGATTTCAGCGGGGGTTCCGGGGGTCGCCCCCCGGGCCAGCACAGCGGGGGTTCCGGGGGTCGCGCCCCGGGCCAGCACAGCGGGGGTTCCGGGGGTCGCCCCACGGGCCAGGCCAACGGCCCGCAGCTCACCGGCGGCGACGGGCTGCACCTGTACGATGCGGCGGCGCGGCTGTTCGAGCAGCCGCTGCCGATCGTCGCCGCGGTCCAGGGCGCTGCCATCGGCGGTGGGCTCGGGCTGGCGATGGCCGCGGATTTCAGGGTTGCCTCGCCGCAGGCCAGGTTCGCGGCGAACTTCGCGCTGCTCGGGATCCACCAGGGCTTCGCGCTCACCGTCACGCTGCCCGCCGCTATCGGCCAGCAGGCCGCGCTTGACTTGCTGTACACCGGCCGCCGGGTGAGCGGCGAGGAGGCGGTCGCCCTGGGCCTCGCCGACGAGCTGGCCGAGCCTGAGAAGGTGCGCGACCAGGCGCACGCGCTCGCCGCCAGGATTGCCGCCTCTGCGCCGCTCGCCGTCCGCTCGATCAGGGAAACGATGCGCGCACCGCTGGTCTCCCAGGTCAGATCGGCGATGGCAAGGGAACGAGGTGAGCAGGAACGACTCATGCACACCAGTGACTGGCGCGAAGGGCTGGCCGCAGTACGCGACCGGCGGGCGGCCAACTTCTCCGGGGAGTGACCGACACTATGCCCAAACTCACGCGGCCCTGCGGCGGCATCAACTTCGACGTGATCAAGGCGGCGCAGCACACGGCGGCTCCGGCTCTGCTGCTCAGTCACGGGTTCGGCGCTACCTCGGCCATGTTCGCGCCGAACGTGCCCACGCTCGCCACGCACCGGGATGTGATCACGTGGGACCTGCGCGGCCACGGCGGGAGCGAGTCGCCAGCCAACCCTGACTGTTACTCCGCCGCCCATGCCCTCGGTGACATGCAGGCGCTTCTCGACACCCTCGGCGTCACTCGGGCCGTGCTCGGCGGCCACTCCCTTGGCGGCTACCTGTCGCTGTCCCTCGCGCTGGCAAACCCGGACCGGGCCGCGGGCCTCATCCTGATCGGAACGGGGCCCGGGTTCCGCAAGGACGACGCGCGGGACGCCTGGAACCAGCGAGCGCGCGCGACTGCCGACCGGCTGTCGGAGCAGGGCGTCGCCGCGCTCGGCGACAGTTCCGAGCTGCACGGGGATGTGCGCGCCGACGTGCAGGGCCTCGTCTTGGCGGCGAGAGGCACCCTCACCCAGCGGGACGCGCATGTCATCGACGGCCTCCCCCGCGTCCTGGTGCCTGCCCTGGTGATCGTGGGCGAGAACGACAAGAACTTCCTGGCCGCTGCTGACTACATGGCAGGCAAGATCCCGGCGGCTCGCAAGGTCGTGATCCCCGCCGCAGGCCACGCCCCGAATGTGGACCAGCCCGAGCGGGTCAACGCCGAGATGACAGCATTCCTCGCCGGCCTGTCATGACCGAGGCCGGACTGGCACCGGGCCAGATCAGGGCCGAGCTGGCCACCTGGGTGAGCCAGCACTGGGATCCTGACATGTCGCTGCGCGAGTGGCGCGAGTTGCTGGCTGACTCCGGCTGGGGTGCTCCGTCGTGGCCGGAACGGTGGGGAGGCCGGGGCTGGCCGGCCTGGACCGACGACGTGGTCGCCGGCGAGCTGATCGCGCTCGGGGCCGTCGGCGCGCCGGTCGGCCTGGGCATGGCGCTGGCCGCCCCGACCCTGCTCGCGCACGGCTCCGAGGAGATCAAGCAGCGGCTGATCCGCCCGATCCTGACCGGCGAGCAGACCTGGTGCCAGCTGTTCAGCGAGCCCGGCGCCGGCTCCGACCTGGCCGGGCTGTCCACCTCAGCGGTGCGCGACGGCGCGCGGTGGGTGGTCAACGGGCAGAAGGTGTGGAACACCAGCGCGGATCACGCGGACATGGGGATGCTGCTGGCGCGCACCGACAGCCAGGTGCCCAAGCACCGGGGCCTGACCTACTTCGCGCTGCCGATGCGCCAGGCCGGGGTGGAGGCCAGGCCGCTGCGGCAGATGAACTTCCACGCCTCGTTCAACGAGGTGTTCCTGACTGATGCCAGGGTGCCCGCGGACAACATCGTCGGCGAGGTGGGCGGCGGCTGGGCGGTAGCGCTCACCACGCTCGCGTACGAGCGCCGCTTCGGTGCCATGCGCCCGCCACGCTACGACCCGCGGCCCGGCCGGGCGCTAGCCGAGGCCCGCGCGGAATCTGATGCTCATTTCGCCGTGTACTCCTGGTATCCGCAACGGGCCGGCCGAGCCGACCTGGTGATCGAGCACGCGCGCATCGCCGGGGTGGCAGACGATCCGATCATCCGGCAGGCGGTCGCCCGGCTGGTCACGCTACAGCGGGTCAGCGCGTGGACCGCCGAGCGGGCCGCGGCCGCGCGGGCCAGCGGCGCCCGGCCGGGAGCCGAGGGCTCGGTCGGCAAGCTCGCGCTCAGCAACCTTGCCCGCGAGGCGGGCCGGGTCCACTCGATGATCGCCCGCGCGCAGGCATTGCTCACCGGCCCGGGCTCGCCGATGGGCGGAACCATCGCCGAGGTGCTGCTGTCAGTTCCGGCGCAGTCCATCGCGGGCGGCACCGACGAGATCCAGAAGAACATCATCGCCGAGAAGGTCCTGGGCCTGCCGCCGGAGATCCGCACCGACAAGGACATACCGTTCGCGCAGATCCGCGCGCGCGGCTGACCGCTCGCTGCCTCTTGGGTGGCTTGTTCGCCGCTACTTCGAGAACCAGCTGGCTACCGGCTTGCCCAGTGGCAGTCCCTTGCCGCCCACGGACTCGATGGCACCGCTGAGATAGGCGTAGTACCCGAAGGCCGCGAAGATCAGGACGAACACGCCGCCAGCCCGGTACATCCCGGAGGACGTGCCCATCACCGCGATGGCCAGGAGTGCGACGCCCACGGTCCCGGCCCCGAGGATTATCGAGTAGACCAATGGAAGCAGCACGGTCACCAGGAACAGCATGAAGATTGCTACGTCCCAGCCGATAAGGAACTGTCCCAGCGTGTGAGGGATGTCAGCGGCCGGTATGCCATACCAGTTATGCGTCAGCCCCAGCACCATGGCCGTGTAGCTCAGCCAGAACCCGGCGAACGTGCCAAGGATCGTCGCGACGAACGTCTGCTGCAGCGAGGCCGCCCAGATCGTGGCGATGACCAGGCCCAGGCCGGTACCGGCGTAGACGATGGGCTGTACGGTCCCCGGCTGTACCGCCAACGGCACATTGCCGAGCAGTGAGATGCCGAGAACGAGGCTGCCGGTCGCGAAGACAATCAGCCCGAGAACTGCGGGATTGCCTGCCAGGTGCGGAGCTTGAACTGATTCTGCTGGCACGATCTCGGCCTGCGGCGCACTGCCGTCGGCTGCTTCAGCCTGCAAGTCTGTCATCGGACCTCCCTGTCTGCTGGCCGCGCCACGACGGCGCAGGCCCGAAGCGAACGAACTCATGCCGCGGACGGCGTGACGGCACGAGAGGTACTGGCAGTCGGCGGCGACCGCCATACGGACAAAGACTCACCTAGCGAACGCGCACAGCATTTCTCTAGCGTGTGCCGCTGTCAATAGGCTCGTTCGTCAGCCGGCAGGCTCCTTGCGACCGACGGGCCGGCAAGGCTCCCGGATTGGCCGCGGACAGGCGGTGCGGAGCAGTTCGTGCGGCTGTGGTCAGCCTGACTGGCTATCGGATCCCTGGCCCCTGGGCCGTGCTCGGGCCGGCCTGTCCGCAGTGCGGACAGGCCGGAAACGTTCGCGCTGGGCTAACTCGGCAGCACCCGGGCGGTTCACAACGCTATGCGATGCGGAAAGCGGTGCACCTCCTGCGGCCAGCCGACCGCGACCGCAATCCGGCCGGCCCAGTACCGCGCCCCGGCGTCGTCGGGGACATCGACGACCGCAAGACCGCCGAGGTGCTCCTTGGTCTCGGCGAACGGCCCGTCGGTGAAGACGGGCGAGCCGCTGCTGGGGTCGACGCTGCACACGGCGGTCGACGCGTCCAGACCGCCGTCGCTGAAGACGAAGACACCGGCGGACGTCATCTCCTCCATCACGGCCCGGCCGGACGCGGCCCTCTCGCGCAGCTGCTCGGACGTGAGGTCGGGCACCCACTCGTCATTGAAGGCGATCAGGTACAGCGCCATCTCAGGCTCCTCTGTGCTCACGGGCAGCCCGGGCGGCTGCCGCTCACCTTCTCCACGAACGCACTCGCGTCGATTCGACACCCCGGGCCACACTTGTTTCCAGGCCTTCCGCGACGAAGCCGGTGCTCATCCGCGATTGGATCGTCGTCCCGTGCGGACAGTATGTTGGCAGCGTGATCACTCAGACACTGCTCGATGAGCTGTGGGATTTTGAAGACCCCGCCGGGTCGGAACAGAGATTTGCGGTCGAGGAGGGGTCGGAGTCGCACACGGATTCCGAGCGGGCCGAGCTGGTCACCCAGCGGGCCAGGGCGCTCGGCCTGCAGCGGCGGTTCGAGGACGGGCACGCGTTGCTCGATTCTCTGGGCGATCCCTCGGACGCCGCGGTCAGGACCCGCGTTGCACTCGAGGCCGGGCGGCTGCTGAACAGCGCAGGGCGGCCGGCTGAGGCCGTGCCGGAGTTCGAGACCGCCGCTGGGACCGCCGAGACCGCCAGCCTGCTGTTCCTCCAGATTGATGCGCTGCACATGCTTGCCATCGCCGACGAGACTCGGTCGAGCGAGTGGGCGGCACAGGCGATCGACCTCGCGCTGGCGGCGCCTGACGACCGCACCAGGCGCTGGCTCGTCTCGCTGCATAACAACCTTGGCTGGGGGCACTTCGACGGCGGGCGCCTGAACGAGGCACTCGACCATTTCCAGCAGGCGCAGGAGTGGGCCGAGCAGGTCGGCAACGAGCAGCAGAAAGTTTGGGCACGCGAGGCGATCGATGAGTGCGCCGCGGCGATGGCGCAGCGCGACACTCCCTGACTAAGAGTGATCGCCGCAGTCGGATGCGTGCCTGGAAGGCGGCGTTGTCGGAATCGGCCGCGTTCGACAGGCCGCCCCGCCGAACCTGCGCATCCGCGTTGCTTCCTTCGACTACGACGCGAGGTCGGCGGCTATCCCAGCTTGCTCACGTACCCACTGGGCGGCAGCGGTTCGGCTATGCAAGATCCACACGGCGACGTCCAGTATGCGCAGCAGGCCAGCACCGGCCGCGGCGGCAGGACGCAGGGCTTCGACGTCGGCTCGGGCTGTCCGGTCCAGGAGCAGGCAGCGCAGCACGTCGCATGTCCGCCCGGGCACGTCGACGGCCTTGATCACGATGCTGTCGCTGATCGGGCACAGCCGGGGTCGCTTACGGGCCAACAGCTTGCTTGCGCTGGCAGCCCCGATGCCGTCAATCGCGGTCAGGGCATCCCAGAGACGGTCAATGTGCTGCAAGTCGTCGTCGGAGGCGTCCCACAAGTCGGTGTCGGCCGGAACGCGCGCCAGCATGTCACTGAACTGCTGACGGTGGGCTCCGAGCAGCGCACGGAGTACTTGCGGCCGCCAGGTGATATCGAGCAGGGAGACGGCCAGCAGGTCATCGGGAATGATCTCGCCAGGCGGATTGCGGCCCAGGTCGGTGAAGGCCATCCCGGCAAATCCTGGCTCGGTGTAGTAGATGGCCACTGCCCGGCCGAGTCCGGGCGTGACCAGGCTGGGCCGCAGCCGCCGGGCGGCGGCGTGGACAGCGATATCCGTCGGTAAAGAGCGCATAAGGCAGTATGCGAGAAGATCCCAGGTCCTGGTGCTGTTACCGGCCTGAAACGGGACGTGACTCGCCGATCGGCGCGACGGTGCTTCCGGGCGCACGGCGGCGGCCTGCCGTCTGACGGCCTCAGAGGATACTCAGAAGTAGCCCAGACGCTCACCGGAGCCGCCGCTGCGATGCTCGAGGGATGGTGACGGTCATGCAACGATCCTCGGCCCGCGCGACCGACGCAGCGCCCGGCCTGCAGCGCACCGATGGCAGCCGGGTCCGGGTCCTGGTGGTGGACGACGAGCCCAGCCTGACGGAGCTTCTGGCCAGCGTGCTGCGATACGAGGGCTGGGAGATCCGCACCGCTGGCACCGGCACTACCGCCGTGCGGACGGCACGCGAGTTCGAGCCTGACGCCATCGTCCTCGACATCATGCTGCCCGACTTCGACGGCGTCGAGGTACTGCGCCGGGTCAGGACCGTGCTGCCGCACGTGTGCGTGTTGTTCCTCACGGCCAGGGACTCCGTCCAGGACCGCGTCAACGGAATTACCGCCGGCGGCGATGACTACGTCACCAAGCCGTTCAGCCTGGAGGAGGTGCTGGCGCGGCTGCGCGGGCTGCTGCGCCGGGCCGGGATGACGCGGGCCACGAGCGGGGCCACCGAGCTGACCGTCGGTGACCTTACGATGGACGAGGACGCCAGGGAGGTCCGCCGGAGCGGCGACCTGATCGATCTCACCGGCACCGAGTTCGAGCTGCTGCGGTTCATGATGCGCAACCCGCGGCGCGTGCTGTCGAAGGCGCAGATCCTTGACCGGGTCTGGAACTACGACTTCGGCGGCCAGGCGCATGTAGTCGAGCTGTACATCAGCTACCTGCGTAAGAAGATCGACTCCGGTCGCGATCCGCTCATCCACACCGTCCGCGGCGTCGGTTACGTGCTGAAGCCGCGAGCCTGAAAATGAGCGCGCCGGAGGCACGCGCGGGCCTGCCGCGCACCCGCGTGGGCCGCTGGCTGGTCCGCCGGACGCTGCGCGGCCGGCTCATCGCGGGGCTGCTAGCGCTGCTGTTCCTGGCCTGCGCGACGGTCGGCGTAGTCACGTACGCGCATCTTGAGTCTGTGCTGATGTCCGGCCTGAACGTGCAGCTGGAAGACGCGAGCAACCGGTTCGTGGCCTGCCTGCACAACCGGCCGCCAGGATACGACCAGGATGGCCCGCCGGGAGCCGGGCACGCGGGCAGCCCTGGCCCCGGCCCGTGCGGGCAGTTGCAGGGCGCGGGCACCATCAACGCCGTGGTCAAGCCGAGCGGCTCCGTCACGGCCTACCTGGCCGACCAGGATGTCTGCCGGCTGACCGACACCGACGATGCGCGGCTGACCAGCCTGTCGAGCGCTAGCACGGGCAGCGTCACCGGCCCGTCCGGGCCGAGCCAGCCCCGGACTGTCGAGCTGTCCGCGTACGGCAGCTACGAGGTCGTGACTCAGCGCTCCGGAGACGATGTCGCCGTGACCGGCATGCCGCTCAGCCCGGTAACTACCACGCTGCACGAGGTCGCGCTGACCGAGATCGCCGTGTTCTCGCTGGCCCTGCTGCTGGCGGGCCTGGCCGGCACCGCCTGGGTCCGGGTCTCGATGCGGCCACTGCGGCGGGTCGCGGCCATGGCCACCCGTGTGAGCCGGCTGCCCCTGGCCACCGGCGAGGTGAGCCTGCCCGAGCGGGTGCGCGACGCCGATCCGCGGACCGAGGTCGGCCAGGTGGGCAGCGCGTTCAACAAGATGCTCGGCCACGTCGAATCGGCGCTGGCGCGCCGGGCCGCGAGCGAGGCCCGGCTGCGCAGCTTCGCCGCCGACGCCAGCCATGAGCTGCGGACGCCACTGGCCGCCATTCGCGGGTACACCGAGCTAGCCAGGCGGAGTGCGGATCGGCTGCCACCCGACGTCGCGCACGCGCTGACCAGGGTCGAATCGGAGTCGGCGCGGATGAGCGCGCTCGTCGACGAATTGCTGCTGCTGGCGCAGCTGGATGCGGGCCGGCCGGTCGCGAGCGAGCCTGTTGACCTGACCCGTCTGGCCATCGACATCACCAGCGACGCCCGCGCCGCGGCGCCCGGCCATCGCTGGCAACTCGATCTGCCCGACGAGCCCGTCGCAGTGCGAGGCGACGAGCACCGGCTGCATCAGGTGCTGGCCAACCTGCTGAGCAACGCGGCCCGGCATACCCCGAGTGGGACGGCGGTGACCGTTGCGGTCTCATCCGGCGCTGGCATCGCGACCATGAGCGTAACCGATGACGGGCCTGGCATTCCGCCCGGACTGCTGCCGACGGTATTCGAGCGGTTCGTCCGCGGTGATGCATCCCGGTCTCGCGCAGCAGGCAGCAGCGGACTCGGCCTGGCCATCGTCCGGGCCGTCACCGCAGCTCATGGCGGGCATGCGGACGTGACCAGCCGCGCCGGAAAGACCACGTTCACCATTACGCTGCCAGCGGTGACCGCCCCGGCCGGATCCTGATCGGCGGGACGCGTCCCGCGCTGCCGCCGTCCTGACCCAGGCGCCTGCCAGTGTGTAAGGGTGTAATCGTAGCCTGGCCGCAGGCTGCCTACGAGCGCAGCACAGGAGGCACCGATGCAGTACACGCAACTGGGAAGTTCCGGCCTGACAGTGTCGCGGATGGCACTCGGCGCAATGACGTTCGGGCAGTACTCCTTCTCCACTTTCCACGCCACTGTCGACCAGGCGGGGGCCGACGCGATGGTGGGACTCGCGCTGGACGCGGGCGTGAACGTGTTTGACACGGCCGAGGGCTACGGGCAAGGCCGGAGCGAGGAAGTGCTCGGGGCCGCGTTGCGCCGGGCGGGCGCGCGCGACCGGACAGTGATCGCCACGAAGGTCAGCACGTTCGACGCCGGTCCGCAAGCCGTCGACCCGGATCGCCAGCGGATGAGCTACCGGCATGTCGTCGGCAACGCGGAGGCCGCGCTGCGGCGACTGGGAACGGACTGGATCGACCTCTACCAGTTGCACGGGCCCGACTTCGTAACGCCGTGGGAGGAGACGTTGCGGGCGCTAGATGACCTGGTTTCGCGGGGCCTGGTGCGGTATGTGGGGTGGAGCAACCTCCCGGCATGGTATGCCGCCAGGGCCGAGGGCATACAGCGGCGCCGCGGCTACGCGCCGTTTGTTTCGGCGCAGGTCTATCTCTCGGTGATCGGACGGGACGCCGAGCACGAGATCCTGCCGTACTGCCGCGCCGCCGGGCTCGGGACGCTGATCTGGAGTCCGCTAGCGGGCGGTTTTCTGACCGGCAAGTACACCCGCGACGATCCGGCCGGCGGCGGTGGCCGGCGCGCCGAGTTCAATGTGCCGCCCATCGATCTGGACCTCGGCCACCAGGCGGTGGATGTGCTGCGCGAAATTGCGAAGCGGCGCGAGGTGCCTGTAGCGCACGTCGCCTATGCATGGCTATTCGCGAGGCCGGAAGTCAGCAGCGTGATCGTCGGCGCATCCCGCCCCGAGCAACTTGCCGGCAACCTCGCCGCGGCTGATCTGTCGCTCACCGGCGAAGAGGTCGCGGCGCTGAACTCCATCGACCCTCCCGCCCCGCTTTACCCCCATCCGCTCTGGCTGACAGGCGGTGAGTAACCACGCAGAGGCCGGCAGACCCGGCAGCGGCGAGAAACCTGCCGCGATCTCGGGTTAGTCAATTCCTTAAGGGAACTATCTGTGCTAGCGTCGAGACGATCAGTTCCCTTAGGGAACTCACTGCGCCTCAAGTGGGAAGGATTGGACATGGACACCCAGGACGTAGCCCGTGAGCTGAACGATCCCGGCGCTCAGGAACTGCTAAGCTCGGCGACCCTCGCCCGGCTCGCCTACACGGGCAAGGACGGCTTCCCGAGAGCGATCCCGATCGGCTTCTACTGGAACGGATCGGCAGTTGTCGTCTGCACGGCTCCGATCTCGCCGAAGGTGGCGGCCCTGTCAGCCCGGCCGGAGGTCGCCTTGACCATCGACACCGACGCCCCAGGCGCCAGGTCACTGCTGATCCGCGGCCTGGCGGTCATCGAGGAGGTCGACGGGATCCCGGAGGAATACATCCGCGCGTCAACGAAGGCTATGAACCCGGCGCAGATTCCCGACTTCGAGGGGCACGTCCGGTCGATGTACAAGCAGATGTCGCGGATCTCGATCACACCGCGCTGGGCGCGGTACTACGACTTCGAGGCGGGCAGGGTGCCAGGATTCCTGCTCAGGCTCGCGAGCAACTCCTAGCCCCGAACGCAGCCCGCCTTCCCGACTGAGCGGTTTACCGGCTCATCGGGAAGGCGGATTCGCGTCAGCCGTGCCTTCTGTCGTGCTGCGCTCGCGCTGCAGGTAGCCGGCCGTCATCCCGCCGTCCACCAGCAAGGTGGTGCCGGTAATGAACTCAGCCTCCTGGCTCGCGTAGAACACCGCCGCGGCGGCGACGTCCCTGGCCTCGCCGATCCGCCCGATCGGGGGGACCAGCCACTCGTCGGTCTCCTCGGGCGTGTCGCGCTCGCCTGGCGGCGCCATGTGCCGCATGCCCGGCTTGACATCGCCCGGGCATATCACGTTCGAGCGCACGCCGTCCGGGCCGCCGTCGAGCGCGAGCATCTTTCCGAGCATGACCACGGCGGCCTTCGTCACCGAGTACAGGCCAATCGCCTGCTCGCCCCAGATCCCCGCGTCCGAGGCAATGTGGATCATGCAACCGCGGCGCCTGGCTAGGTAGCTGTAGGCGTGCTGCGCGTACAGCAGGTAACCGCGCACGTTGACGGCCATCACGCGGTCATAGTCGGCCAGCGGCGTGTCGATCAGCCGTGCGCTCACCCCGATGCCTGCATTGTTCACCAAGACGTCCAAGCCGCCCAGGTGATCAGCCGCGGCGCGTGCCGAAGATGCGACCGCGGCCGGGTCGCCAGCGTCGGCGGCCAGGAAGCGGGCTCCCGATCCGAGCACCCGCTCGGCCTCGAGTCCGAGGTCAGGGTCGCGCCCGGTGATCACAACCCGCGCGCCCTCGCGCAGGAAGCGCTCGGCGATGGCGAAGCCCAGGCCGGTACTGCCGCCGGTGACAAGAGCGCAGCGCGCTTCCAGCAAACCCATGGGGGTTCAGTGTAGGACCGCCGGGTCGAAGGCTGTCCACGCC